>JAUSEB010000140.1 GCA_030650495.1 Armatimonadota bacterium
CGCCTCTGCCTTGACTTCGTCACCGATACAGTCGTTGAGCTTGGTGAATCTGCCACCCCAAAGGAACTGCTTAGTATGTAATTTCCCATCGCTCCAGTGTTTAGCGTAGAAAGGGCTATCCAAACACTCCCGAAGGCGTTCTGCAACGGGATTCAGATTATACTTCTTGGCGGATTCCGCATCCGCTCTGCCGGATTCGTCGAATTTCGGGCGGCCCAGGTGACTCATCAGAATCACCCGGGCATTCTTCATAATCAGATCCCAAATGGTCTCAAGCGCCGCCACGATTCTTCGGTCGTCGGTGATGTTACGGTTCTCATCCAGCGGGACGTTGAAATCCACCCGCACGAGGACACGCTTACCTGCTGCATCGATATCCTTGACGGTCTTCTTGTTCATCTCTACAGACCTTTCTTGACCATAAGGTCGATGAGGTCGGCGACTCTCTCGGAATACGCCCACTCGTTGTCATACCAGGACAGCACTTTGGCGAACTTGTCGCCCAGGACCATCGTGGCAAGTCCGTCGAAGATGGAGGAGCGGGAATCGCCCTTGAAGTCCGATGAGACAACCGGGTCTTCGGTGTAACCGAGGATGCCCTTCATCTTGCCATTTGCCGCCGCTTTCATCGCCGCGTTGATCGCCTCGGCGGTTACGGGCTTGGTGGTGTTGAGGGTCAGGTCAACGACGGATACGGTGGAAGTGGGGACTCTCATCGCATATCCGTGCATTTTACCTTTCAGCTCAGGGATAACCAGCGAGATGGCCTTGGCCGCGCCGGTGGTGGTCGGGATCATATTCATCGCCGCCGCGCGCGCTCTGCGGAGGTCCTTATGGGCCTGATCCGCGACCTTCTGGTCGTTGGTGTATGCGTGAATTGTCGTCATGAAGCCCTGCTCGATGCCGAAGGTATCCTGAAGGACCTTGGCAAATGGCGCAAGGCAGTTGGTGGTGCAAGAGGCGTTGGAGATGATCTTGTGCGCCTTGGGATCGTATACATCGTCATTTACGCCGAGAACTATGGTGGCGTCTTCGTTCTTCGCGGGGGCGGTAATGATGACCTTCTTGACGCTGCCCTTGATGTGGGCTTTGGCTTTCTCCGCGTCGGTGAACACGCCGGTTCCCTCGATTACGATGTCAACTCCGTGATCCGACCAGGGGATATTGTTCGGGTCTTTTTCGGCATAGACAAAAATCTTCTTGCCGTTGATGATTATGTCCTTATCCTCTGCCGCGACTTCGCCCTTGAACGGGCCGTAGTTGGTGTCGTACTTGAAGAGATGCGCGTTTGTGTTCGAGTCGAACAAATCGTTCAACGCGACGACTTCGATGTCGTTTGGGTACTTCTGGAGAATCGCGCGGAGGGATATTCTTCCAATCCTTCCAAAACCGTTGATTCCTACTTTGACTGCCATGTTTTCTGACCTCCTGTGTATGCTCGGCTGTGCCCGGCTTGGCTGCAAACGTTAAGATTCCGGTCGCAGCGGTAACGTAAACTAATTTCCATTGGTTTGACATATGAAACGCTTGTCAGACCAAAGGATATTTTAGCCGAGCGGGTGAAAATGGTCAATAACAAACAGCCTTAAAGAATCGTGACCGGGGGAGTTAGAAGTTAGAAGTTAGGAGTTAGAAGTTAGGAGTTAGGAGTTAGGAGTTAGAAGGGGGAGGGAGTTTGTCCCGATGAATCGGGACGGCATCGGCAGCGGGCTGCCGAAGCAACAAGATTGAAGCTGTCAGCTGACAGCTGACAGGTTTGTCTCAACCCTCAACCTCCAACCTCGACTGAAAGCATACTTGCAAATCCTGAACTCACCGTTCTATAATGCATCAAGTAAGACAAACGTGCGGCGTTGGGGGTACCGCGGTCAAAAGGTATCTCTTTTTTATATCTACTTGCCTTAATGACCCCGCACAGCCGGCCTTGTGAGGATTATCGTGTCTTTTTCGTTCAGGCGTTTTATATTCGGCAGCCCGCTGCCTACTTGGCGGGAAATGCATGAGAGGCTGCCTAAGATACTGGCGCTCCCTATCTTCGCATCCGACGCGCTTTCGTCAGTAGCGTACGCGACGGAAGAAATACTGCGGGTGTTAATACTTGCGAGCATGTCCGCTATCCAATTCCCCTATGTTATCTACATTTCCATCGCTATCGTTATATTGCTCGCTATTGTAGTTACTTCCTACCGGCAGACGATCCACGCGTATCCGTCAGGTGGAGGCGCGTATATCGTCGCAAAAGACAATCTAGGTCCAACTGCCGGACTTATCGCCGGTTCCGCGCTGACCATAGATTACACTCTAACGGTGGCGGTGAGCACTGCGGCGGGAGTCGCCGCCATCATATCCGCATGGCCCCAATTCTCGCCTTATCGCGAGGCAATGTGCCTTGGCTTTGTCTTCATCGTTACTGTCGGGAATTTGAGGGGCGCGAGAGAATCCGGGCTGATATTCGCACTGCCGACATACGCTTTCATAACAGCCGCCTTAGGACTGATAGGATTTGGATTATATCGCGAATTCACTGAGGGGCTTAAGATCGAGCATTCCGTTGTGATAAAGCAAACCCACGACCTGACTCTGTTCTTGATTCTTCGGGCGTTCTCCGGCGGTTGTACGGCCATGACCGGGACTGAAGCTATCAGTAACGCCGTGCAGGCGTTCAAGCCGCCTGAAGCCAAGAACGCGTCGACCACACTGACCTGGATGGCGGCGATTTTGGGAACGATGTTCCTCGGAATCAGCTATCTCGCATGGCGGACAGGAGTCATTCCAAGTGGTGATGAAACCGTTCTCTCTCAAATAACAAGAGCGATGTTCGGCACGACTAAGTATTACTATTTCGTGCAAATAGCGACCATGTCCATTTTGGTTCTCGCCGCTAATACAAGTTTCGCCGGTTTCCCACGGCTGGCGTCCATCATGGCTCGCGACCGCTATCTGCCCAGGCAGCTATATAACGTCGGCGACCGGCTCGTGTTTTCAAATGGAATCATCATCCTGGCGATGCTGGCGTCGCTCTTGATTGTAGTCTTCAAAGGGGACACACACGCGCTGATTCCCCTCTACGCAATAGGTGTGTTTCTGTCTTTTACTCTTTCCCAAGCAGGTATGCTTAAGCGATTCAGGATGCGTAGGGAACGCGGTTGGAAGAGAGGCGCCGTTATCAGTGGAATTGGCGCTTTTCTCACGGGGCTAGTGACCCTCATATTCGCGTGGACTAAATTCCTCGAAGGAGCGTGGGTAGTAATTTTACTCATACCCGGCTTCGTATACATCTTCTCCAAAATCCACGAGCACTATATACAGTTGGGCAACCAACTGCGATTAACGCCGGAGGATGCGTTCGAGCCGGTGAACAATGTCATTCTGGTGCTGACTCCTTCCGTACACAGGGGCGTTAAAAGGGCGCTGGAGTATACAAAAACGCTTTCGTCCGACGTTCGCGCAATTCACGTGGAAACAGATCCGGTCGACACGGCAATTATGGAGCAGCGCTGGGAACAGTGGGGCGGCGGCATTCCGCTGATTATTTTAGAATCGCAATACAGGTCGCTGGTCAAACCCGTCCTGGAATACCTTCAAGAGGTGAAGCGGGAGCACAAAAATACGATAATTACGGTTATCATCCCTGAGTTCGTGCCGACAAAATGGTGGCACAAACTGCTGCACAACCAGTCGGGTATATTGCTGAAATTCGCATTGCTTTTCCAGCGTGATGTGGTAACCTCGAACTTGCGGTATTATTTAGATAAATAGAATACAAAGGTAGAAACAAAATGATTATTCAAACCAAAGGCGACGTAATAAAGCTAAGAGGAGCGCTGACTGAAAACCAGTGGCCCGCTATCAAGTCGGCAGTCAGTCTGCTTCTTGATGAGCATCCCGGCGGCGTAATTATAGACGCCAATGGGCTGACCGATGTCACTGCCGCCGGCGCGCACACTTTTCTTGACGCAAGCAACTTCATCCAAGCGCAAAGCGCCCGTGTAATTGTGTGCGGATTGTCCGACCGGATACTTGAGGAAATCAGAAAGATCCCCGGCGTGAGATCGCAGCTAGTGCTTGCTGCCACCGTCGAAGAGGCCAGGGCGTCCCTGGCAGCCGGCGGAACAGTTACCGCCGCGGAAGTCAGAACCCGGCCTGCCGTCCTGGTCCCATTGATAGGCGCATGGCCTCACGCGCTAGGATTCGCGGCCGCTGAGGCGGCCGCCCGGCGGGCTGAAGTGCATTTGTTATACGTGCTCCAAGTCCCAAGGAATCTCCCCATCGGCGCTCCAATGCCCGAAAAGGAGCAGGACGCGCAGAACACCTTGACGGAAGCCGAAAAGACGCTTAAACGCAGAGGAGTCACGGTCCGCAAACGCACTACAAGAGCCAGGGATGTCGTCGAAGGCGCGGCAAAGTTCGCCACAGAGACGAAACCCGAATTGCTCGTTGTCGCCTACCGCAAAGAAGATATGGCGATGGAAGGAACCCGCTACGCCGTAGTCGGACCCCTCTGCGACGACACTCCATGCAACGTGGCGATTTACTGCGTGGGAGATTGAGCTGGTTGACGGTTCCGTCACGAGAG
>JAUSEB010000108.1 GCA_030650495.1 Armatimonadota bacterium
CGCGTAGCTCCTGGCGTGCATGTGGCCGAAACTCATCATACCAATCTTAACAATCTTTTGATCCGCCATATTTGCCTCCTCTAAGGGCGCATCCCAAGTTTAGTCTCTTTTAATCACGAAAGCACGAAATCATGAAAACACGAAAGGGAAACATCAGTGAGTAGTGGCTTGTGGCTAGTGTTACTAGCCACTTCCCATCTCTTTTCTTGCTTTCTTCCTTTCGTGGTTTCGTGCTCAAATATTGTTGTCCTAGACTAGGGATACACTCGATTCTACGCAAGCGTCACCGGTTTGCCGGTCTCAATTGATTTCAAAGCGGACACGCCGATTTCCACGGCTTTGAGCGCGTCCATCGGCGTTATGCTGAACGGTTTGCCTGTCTCCAGACAATGAAGGAAATGCTCCAGTTCCAGATAGTATGGGTTGACTGGCACAGGACTCGCTGGAACCTGCACGCCAACTTTTCCTTCCGTGGTTTCTTTTATATCAACGCGCAGCGGTGTTGAAATTTGCGAGTTGTGGGTCAGCAGTCCGGCGTCACCGGCAATGTCATAATGTGTCAAGAACATGCCTTGCCGCGCCCAGGTTGCTTCGGTGTGGGATATGACTCCGCTCTTGAAGCGCAGGGTTACAAGGCCATAATCCAGATGATCAAGCCCCGCTTTATAAAGTCCCTTTGCATAGACGCGCTCGACATCGCCGAAGCACCATCTGAGCCAGTCGAAATCGTGAATAGTGGTATCAAGGACAACGCCGCCGCTCCATTCCATGTTTGCGAACCAGTCGTTCCAGGCTCGCGGAAAACGTCCGCCTCTACAGGTACGGGCTATGCATGGTTTGCCGATTGCGCCGGAGTCTATCAACTCCTTGGCCTTCTTGAATTCATAGAAAAAGCGTAGAACGTGAGCAATGAAGAGCCTTACTCCTGCCTTCTCACAGCCCTCTATCATAGCCAGGCAGTCGTCCACGCTGCGGGCCATCGGCTTTTCGCAGACTATATCTTTCCCAGCCGATGCCGCTAATAAAGTAAGCTCTTTGTGCCACGGAGTCGGCACGCAAACATCAACAACATCAAGCTCGATTCCGTTCAGCATATCCTCAAGGCTGCCGAACGATTTACAACTGTGTTTCTTCGCAACTTCAGCCGCGTGGTCGGGACGAATATCCGCCACGGCGACAAGCTCAGCGCCGGGCATTTGGCTCCACTGCTGCGAATGACAGAGTCCCATTGAGCCGAGGGCGACAACTCCTATTCTTTTCATAACTTATACCCCCTTGAAGATGCGTTTGAGTGACTCCCCGGCGTGCTTGATGCCCAGTTCAGGCAGAGTCTTATACCCGCCGATTTCCGCGGTCACTACATCATCATATTTTATGGAGCGAAGCGCGTCACGGACGGCCATCCAGTTGACGTCTCCTTCGCAAATAGTGACGAAGCCCTTGATGTTTCCCACGTCGCGGGAGAAGTCTTTCACGTGAATCTTCTTTATACGGCTGCCGAGTATGTTGATCCACTGCTCAGGATAACCGGAAACCAGCACATTGCCTACATCAAAGTAAGCGCCGACGTATTCGCTTCCCACTTTATCAACGAAATCCCTCATCTCAAGCGGACTCAGGAGAAACTTGTTCCAGACGTTCTCGACGCCAATGTTGACTTTGAGCCTTTCAGCGTCTTTTGATAAATCTTTCAACGCGGCAAGAGCGCGGTTATACGCGACATCATAAGCCACATCGTCAGTGACAGCTCCAGGAAGTACGAGAATTGTGTCTGCTCCGGCCCAACTTGCAACCTGCAGCATCTTTCGGACGACTTCCTTGGCTTTGTCCACTTTTACCGGATCGTTGCTCGTCAAAGGGTAAGCCCAGAACAGCCCCGTCGAAATGCTGCGAAGCTCGATGCTCATATTTGCCGCCGCCGCCGCAAGGTTCTTCACGTCCTTTTCGGTCGAGGACATGTTAAGATAACCTTCTTCGGCGAGGTTGATCTCCACGCAATCGAACCCGCCCCTTTTCGCCGCTTTGATCCCTTGCGCAATCGACATATTGTCAGGAAATGTCCACGCGTTGATGCCTATCTTCACTATCTCTCTCCTCCGTTCTTTCTGGGCAACCAGAAGTCTTCTTGCCGCAAATCCAACTCTTCTACCATTTCGACAAGCAGACGCATCTGACCTACCGTGCTTAGCATGTGCGAATCGCTTCCGACGGAGAATTTAACTCCCGCTTCCTTGCACAGCCGGTAGAACATTAACATAAATTCGACATGCTCCTGCGTGATAGCCCTGCGGCTGATCTCAACCGCGACTTTGTTCTTTGCGGCAGCTTCTATGCCGGGCGCAATGTCCTTCTCCGTCAGCAGATATATGGATTTTATATCGTACGTGCCGGGCATGACGTAGAACGGGTGCGCTATCACATCCGCGTATTCCAGACTTGCCGCGTAGTTGAACATTTTCAGGAAATGCTTCCCCACGACTTGGGGATCGTCCGACTCAGGCAGGTCCACCAATTTGAGCCAATCGTTATGGAAATGATTCGCCGACACCATAATATAATCCAGCGCGTCCATCATCTCCTGCGTGACCGTGGTTTTTCCGACCGACAATACATCGGCTTCACAGCCGAAGAAGACTTCAATCGAGCCGTCGTCCGGCGGGCAGTCTTTCCTGGCGCTCTTTAGAATTGAAGCATCCGTGAAACCGAATATATGGTCCACAAGGCCGAGATACTTGATGCCCTGTTCTTTTGCGGCCTCGATTATACTGCCGGGCAGCATGTCCGACTGCGCGCATGGTGAATACCGCGTATGAACGTGAAAATCGCATTGAAGGTAAGTATCGCTGTTTGTCATGGGTTTTTAGTCTTCATATCCGTATAATTTCATTCCGAGTTTGTCGTCGAAAAGCATTGGGTATCCGTTTGGGCGTTTAGGAAATTTGAATGGATTTACGTATCGGTTGCTTGCTAAAGTCGCTCCTCCGGGCTGGGTAAGCGTCAGCAAAACGGTGCAGTCCTGGCCTGGTTCTATCGGCAAGTTGGCTTTTGCAAAACTAATCACACGAACGGCGGAGTCGGCTTTCACATCCAACCGTTGGCTGCCGGAAGTAATCAGCGCGCCTTCGGGATTGTGGATTGACCAGGCAAGCTCGCAGTCATCGAATGACTCTTGCTGATCATTGACAATCCACAACGCTCGCGGCGTCTCTCGATGCTCCAATGACACCAATACCGGCGCAAATCCTTCCGCAAGGCCATAGTATCCCCCCTTGGCGACTCTATTGAAGTCCAAAACGCCCAAGCCGATTTGGGGGAACATATCTACGAGCATAAAGTGAACACAGCCCGTGCAAGGAGCGTATTTCTGCCTGCGATAGTTCTCCGTGATAAACTTTATAATTCGATACTGATAGTCCCATAGTTCTTGTATATGACGGAAGACATTGGCCGCGGATTTGGCCGCTTTCGGATGAGCCTTGAGCGTCTCTCGTGACCCTGGAGCGGTACAGCCGTACTCGGTGTTGAACTTGTCCTTGTGCTCCAGAAACATCCAGTAGTCGGCGCCGCTGAGCGAACCTTGATAGTAATGCGAATCGCCGCTCTTTTCCCAATCTTCTTCCACCAGACCGGAGACAAGGAAGACCGGCCTGGTCGAATCCATTTTTATGGCTTCGGCGTACAACGCGGGAGATGGGTGGTCCGTATGCAATCGCGGATTCGACGGCAGCGACTCGTTAAAGCACATCCAGAACGCGACCGAAGGATGAGGCCGAAGAAGCTCGACCATTTCGCGGAAAATCGGAAGAACTCGCCGCTCGAACTCGATTGTATCAGGATGCAGCCAGTTCAGCTCGAAGTCCTGCATCACCAATAGACCTTCCCGGTCGCAGATGTCATAGAACTCCGGGTTGTCGACATGCACGTGGGAGCGCAGCAGGTTGCAGTGAGCGGCTTTGGCCAACTCTATATCTTTTCGATAGACCTCCTCGGTCATCTCGCTGAGATAACACGTGGGGATATATGTCGTGCCTTTTATAAAAAGCGGCTCTCCATTAAGTAAGAACTTGAACTCCAGCGGTTTGCGGATTAGTTCGACGGTTCTTACTCCAAATGTTCCTGATACTTCGGCAACTGGTTCTTTGTTTACCAGTATCTCCACATCGGCGCGATAAAGATGCGGCTTGCCTCTTTGCCAAATTGTCCACAATCTAGGATTACGTAGATCGTATTCGCGCGTTATTTCGCTCGAACCGGCGGGCAGATCGACCCTGAACTCTTCTTTGAGTGTTTCTTCGTCGAACGTCTCTCCACGAATTACGACTCGGACAGTGGCGTTTGCAATGTCTGTTCTGCTGTTTACGGGACAGCGCAATTTGATTCGCGCTTCCTCTTTTGATAATTTCAGTGTGTCTGCAAATGGACGAGAAGGACGAATACCGGAGTGGCGACGCAGGGAAACGGGCCGCCAGATGCCGATTGGGTTTACATCGGGTGGGATCAGTCCGTCGGCGTGCTCGTAAAGTCCTTTCGCGGAATCACGGATACACTGCCAAGCGCAATCGTGTGGTATTCCGAACGGAGCGCGAACGCGAACGGCCAGGAGATTATCTTTCTCTTGAATTACATCTTCAATTGGGAACGAAAATGGGGCGAAGTTTCCCTCGTGCTCGCCGACAGGCTTGCCGTTCAGCCGGACTTCGGCATGATAGTCCACGGCGCCGAAATCGAGGTCGATTGCAGAGCCGGACCAATCTTTGGGGAGATCGAACCGTAGGCGATAGAGCCATGCGGTAGAGTTCATATCCCTAAGGTTATCTCCCCACCAGCGGTCATCACCGGGCAGCAGTTCCACCTGCAAATGCTTTAGCGCGCGCAGGGCCCGCCAGTTGGAATCGTCAAAATCCTGAGATGTGGCCCAGCCGCCAGGCGCGGAATCAGGCTCCCGGCAAATCCGCCAACCATTGGAGAGGTCAAAGGAGTCTTCTATCATAGGAACAGCGTGTACGGACTTTCCAGTATTTGCTTCAAACGCGCAAGATATTCAGCAGCCGGTGCGCCGTCCATTGCGCGGTGGTCGAACGACAAGCACAGATTCATCATCGATCTGATCTGAACTTGCCCCTCCACAATCACCGGTTTGTCTACAATCCGGCAGACACCCAAAATCGCCACCTGCGGCGGATTGATTATGGGATTGAACAAATCGACCCCGTAAGTTCCCAAGTTGGAGATTGTGATCGTACCGCCTTGATACTCGGCGGGGCTCAGGCCGCCCGACCTTGCCTTTTGAGCAAGCTGCTTGATTTCTATTGATATTTGCGGGATTGACTTGGCGCGTACGTCTATAACAACGGGGGTTATCAGGCCGACTTCCAGAGCAACCGCAATCGCTATATCAATATCATCGTGAATAGTGATCTGGTCGTTTTCCAAAGTCGCGTTTACTATTGGATAGTCGTCAATCGCCTTTGCCATGGCTTTTACTATTAAGTCGGTAAAGGATATTTTAACGCCGTAGTTTTTTTCTATCTCCGGCAGCATCTGCTTCCGCAGTCTCGAGCATTCCGTCATATCGACTTCCATCACGAGCGTCACGTGAGGCGCATTGCGGACGCTGCGGGAAACGTTTTCCGCCACGGCTTTGCGTATGCCGGTCAAAGGAATAACGCGGCCTATTGCGGTTCTAGGAGCGGGAGCCTGGGCGCGCAGTACATCGTCACGTGTGATTTTGCCGCCTGCGCCGGTGGCTGTGACCAAATGCAAATCTACTCCCATATCCGCCGCGATTTTTCCGGCAAGAGGGGTGATTCTTGGCTTTTCATGAGCCTGGACGCTTGCTATATACGCTAAAACGTCTTTCTCCACCACCCGTCCGCCGGGACCGCTGCCCTTACCGGCTAAAGCTGCCAAATCTATATTGTTCTCCGAGGCGACGGTTCGAGCGCGAGGCGAGCTGAATACGCGGTCACTTACCCCATGTTGATCAACAGCTTCCGCGGCGCTAATCGGTGTGGGAGCAGTGGCTTCGGTTTTTGCCACAGGAGCTTCGACTTGCGGCGCGGCGGGAATATCCAAAAGAAGATCGTCGATAGATTCATCGGCTGTCCCGATTATGGCAATCGGCTCTTTGATCGGCACGACAGCCTCCTCAAGGGCAAGAATCTTGCGCAACACGCCGGACGCGGGAGCTTCGACTTCCATGTTGGCCTTATCCGTCATAACTTCGAGGATAGGCTCGCCCTTCACTACTGCGTCCCCTTCCTTCTTGAGCCATCTTGTTATCGTGCCCTCTTCCATGGTCTGTCCAAGGAGAGGCATTACCATTTTCATTGCCATAGCCGATGTCACTCACTTTCTTATATGTGGGTTCCAAGCGACATTATAGCAAACTGAGCGGGGAAATAGGAATAGCAATGTGAAATGTGGCTGGTGGTTACAGTTGTTTCGGGATTTGAGGAGCGCGAGCATACATTCTATCTCAGCATCAAGTGAGTTACGCTCTGGAAATCCCGAAATAATGAGTCTATACGCCCGGCGGTTTCGGGATTTCCGGGTTGGCTGACTCCATTATAAACTATTGGTCTTATTTGCCAACCCTCAAATCCGAAACAACGAAAAATGTGAAATGTGGTTAGTGTACACTAGCCACCAGCCACTAACCACTACTTATATATGTAGATATAGTTCAGCGAGCCTCTGGCCATCAAATACGGAGGTAAGGTTGGAATTGATATTTTCAGCGGGTGATTGTTGAAGTAGCCGACGGTTACCGCGAACTCGGTTGACGGAATGAACGCATAACCGCTCTTGCGAACGAACCAAGAGCTTGTGGTTAATGACCGTTTCCATTTGTAAACTACCTGAGATGAATCTCCGCTTGCCAGATTCGCCGCGTACGGCACATTCATGACTTTCCAGAACTTCCGCAATTGCGCAAAGCTCCATCCACCTGTTTGCGGCTCATCATTCACGACCTGGCTCTTGCTTGCGGCTTCACTGTCCAGTTCATGAACGACTAGCAGAAATAAATTTCCGTGGCGGTCCCACGCTATTGATGTTCGCGACATCTTCATCTCATCATTCAGCGGCATCGGACGATCTTTCATCGGTTTTCCGTTCACGATGAGAGCCTGGACGTCGCATATCGCGTAATCTACGTTTGTCGGCAGATCCTTATGTGACCGCGCGAACCTTATGGACGCTGCCTTTAATCCATCGTTGCGCAATCCGACGGTCCACGCCGGTCGATCAACGGGATAACATGTCTTCCGATGGTAAACCAATGACGAAGAGTGGCTTGCGCGCCACAGCTTGTCTGTGCCGGGCGTAAACAGACCGCCGTTGCAGACGGCAATCAGGGTCTTGGAGCCATCCAGCCCCGCGGCGCGTTTGATGGCCGGAATCGACCGGTACGCGTTCATTCCGTAGAATGAATAGTTCTGATTATCACCGGGATTTCTATCGTGTTGGTCGAGGTCAAATAGTCCGGTCCGAACGCCTGATTTGGAATTAAAAAGAAATAAATCGAACTGCGTTCCGTCCCACTTCGATATTGCGCGCATATGCTTTGCGCCGTAGACATCGGATTGAGGCTGCCAACGTATCTGGCGGAAGTATCTAGCAATGGATGTCGGCGAATTCTTTCCCAAATGTGAACGCCACTGGTTTTGCTGCATTCGTTCATCGATTGAAGCTAATCCCACACAAGTGAGAAGGGCCAGGGACCAGACGATGAGTATCATAGGAGTCGAAGAAGGGCGTTCGTCGCCGATTCTTCTTGGCCGGAGATCGAATTCCATTCCGACCATCCCTCCCAAAATCCCCACTGCGATCATGAGCAGCCACCACAGCATTAGCCCGGAGCCGATACCAAAGACACCCAAGGTCAGGGCGTCCGGGAGTCTAAATCGCGACGAGACAAATATCCACCCCGCCCAGCTTAGGAACACAGCCGCTATGGCAGTAAGGGGACCATACCACCATTTGCCGATTCGACGAGACGCGAAGACCGAGGCGGCGAAGATACTGGCGATTGAGATGATGGTGGAAGACGAATTGGGGAATGAAACGGGCATTCCTAAACCGGCTGACAATATAGACCAGCATAAGCTCAGGAACGCTCCGAATAGTATTATGAATAGCAAGCCATAAGCAACCACATTAACCCCCTCATCTGAGGATAGCCCGGGCGCGATAGTAACGAGGCCAGTCTACCGCCTCTGCGGTTCAGGCTATGAAGTAAGCATACAACGGACTGGGTTATTTGGCAATATAAGCGAGAAAAACTGGTAATTACCATAGGATTTCTATGCGGCGGCGACCAATATATCCCTCCAATGCGCGTGAATCTCACTATTGAGTTTCAGGCATTGACTTAGCAACATGTCATTCCCAACTTGATTGGGAATCCAGGAACACTATTCTCTGACCAAGCTTCAGTTTCTGGATTCCCGCTTTCGCGGGAATGACATAGTCGGAATGGGAATGACAATAGTCAAGAGCGGGAATGACATAGTCGGAACGTTGACTCGTAGTCTGAAACTCAATAAATCAATCTGATAAAAAATACTTTTTGAAGCAGGAGGAATCGACAGACTGCCGGTGGAATAAGATTAGTGTTCGCTTATTGTGGTGGCTAGTTGAAGGCTGCCACTCGATGTGCGTAAGCGCGCCCTGAGTGCAAGGCGAACGTCCTACAGTTCGGAGCACGCTTCCGAATATCGATGCCGGCATCTGCCAGGTCCATTTTGGGCCTGTTAGCTATATCACGAGCCTGCCTAAAAAGCAGACGGCGGACGGTGAGCCCGGCTGGGAATGTTCGGGGCAACTTCGAGTTCTCATTGCCTGGCTCTTTCCATGTACCGCATACAAGCAAGTTTAGAGAAGCCGATGGCTTTCAGCATGTTGAATGTTTATTGTTGAATGTTGAAGGAGAGCGCGGCGGAAATAACACGTTAAACCTTCAACATTCAACTCTCCCTCGACTCTCTCGACTCCCTCCACCCCTTAAATCATGGAAAAACAAACTGAATTCATAGTAGAAGAAGGCAGTGAGGCCCGACTGGATGTGTTTCTGACAGCACGGATGGCGGACTTGTCTCGCGCCCAAATTCAACGGCTTATCGAGGGTGGATATATCGCTGTTGACGGACAGCCCCGCAAGGCAAATTACAAACTGCGTGTTGGAGAAACCGTAAAAGTCAGCGTTCCACCTCCGCAACCGACAGAGATAGCGGCGGAAGAGATTCCCCTGGACGTAGTATATGAAGATGGGGACATTCTTGTAGTGAATAAGCCCAAGGGGATGACAACACATCCCGCGCCGGGATCGCCGGCGGGAACGCTGGTCAATGCCATACTTGCCCACTGCAAAGACCTGTCGGGAGTGGGAGGCGTGCAGCGGCCCGGCATAGTGCATAGGTTGGACAAAGACACCTCCGGCCTTATTGTAGTGGCGAAGAATGACCAGTCTCACCTCAGCCTTCAGAAGCAGATTTCTGACAGAACCGCCGGGCGGCATTATTTGGCGCTGGTCTGGGGAAACGTTCCGTTTGAGAAAGCTGTTGTGGACGCGCCTATCGGACGCCATCCGGTGCATCGCCAACGAATGGCGGTCATACAGGAGACAGTCCCTGGGGCGCCGTCCGCCCGAAAAGCCGTCACTGAGTTCCACGTCGTAGAACGGCTTCAAGGTATGACGCTGCTGGAGGCGAAGTTATTGACCGGAAGGACTCATCAAGTGCGAGTGCACTGCTCGTTTATGGGCCATCCGGTGGTTGGCGATCCTGTTTACAACGCGCCTAAGCATCCGATACCGCCAAATTTAGGCAAACTGGAGCAAGCGGAACTCCACGCGTTGTTATCGGATTTGCACGGGCAGGCGCTGCACGCCGCTCGGCTGTCGTTCACACATCCAAAGACCGGCGAGGAAATGGACTTCGAAGCTCCGGCGCCCGAATCCATGAAGCGGATTATCGAGTGGATGAAAACGCGAACCGTCTGATAGGGTGTTCGCCCCTACGGTTTCACAACGATTTCCCTAGATTTGACAAGCGCCCGGGTGATTGGTTGGGTGATGGGTAATAGTTAACTGACGACTAATGGAATTTGCGTTGGAAAACTATGAGCGGGCGACTTTATATCGGAACCTCGGGTTGGAACTACAAGCATTGGATCGGTATCCTGTATCCCAAATCCTCTCCTTCGTCTCAATGGTTGAGTATTTACAGCAACAGATTTGACACGGTCGAAGTCAATAACTCGTTCTATCGGCTGCCGGAGCGAAGCGTGTTCGAATCCTGGGCCCGCTCAAGCCCCGACAACTTCATATTTGCGGTGAAGGCAAGTCGATTCCTCACGCACATGAAGAAACTTAAAGACCCCGAAGAACCACTGAACCGGATGGTGGACCATGCTGAAGGACTTGGGAAAAAGCTTGGCCCGATACTATACCAGCTTCCGCCTTGGTGGAAGGTCAATGCGGACCGATTGAGAGCTTTCCTTGCGATTCTTCCGAAAAACCTGCGGCATGTATTCGAGTTCAGAGACGCATCTTGGCAGACAGATTCCGTGTTTGACCTGTTGAGAGAGTACGGCGCAGGGTATTGTATAATGAGCGCGCCGGACTTGCCGCTTCATCTCATATCAACCGCTGGCTTTGTCTATATCAGGATGCACAGCGGCGGCGCGGAAACCGAGGGTTGCTATACGGATGATGCGCTGAGATGGTGGGCAGATCGAGTTGCGGATTTCATGATCGATAACGATGTCTATGTTTATTTCAATAATGATTACAAAGGATACGCGGTCCAAAACGCGGAGACTCTTAAGGAAAGCTTTATAATCACGAAAGCACGAAAGAATGAAAACACGAAATGGGAAAGAGTAAATAGTGGTCAGTGATTAGTGGCTAGTGAGTACTAGCCACTAATCATCTCTGTCTGATCTGTTGGAAATCGAGGAAAATGATTGATTAACGCACAGGATGATTATGCGCGGCAGCGCGAAGAAATGGTTCAGGAAATCATTAGAGGCGGAGGCGCAGCGGATCCAAGAGTATTGGCCGCGATGCGCAAGGTACCGCGCCATGAGTTCGTCCCTCAGGAGTATTTGGCATACGCTTACGACAACCGGCCTCTGCCTATTGGGGAACGGCAGACCATCTCGCAGCCTCTAATGGTCGCTATGATGACCGAAGCCCTTGACATCGACCCGGATAGCCGCATTTTGGAAATAGGAACAGGCTCCGGTTACCAGACGGCCTTACTCGCTGAACTATCCGCGAAAGTATATTCGATAGAACGATATGAAACGCTGGCCACCAGAGCAAGAGAGACTCTAGCCAGCCTGGGATATACCAACGTAGAGGTGTTAGTTGCAGATGGCTCGCAGGGGTACCCGGAGCGTTCGCCTTATAATCGCATACTTGTTACAGCCGGGGCGCCGACCGTCCCTGATTTACTTATAGAGCAATTGCGGATCGGCGGGAAAATGGTTATACCCGTTGGCGACTTCAGCTACCAGGCATTAACACTGGTGGAAAAGACGGACCGCGGAGCAAGCTATCGCGAGATCACAGGATGCGTATTTGTGCCTTTGATTGGCAAGTACGGTTGGAGACCGGAGGAAACGGAAAGCGATAAACGATGAGTCCGTCGTGCGTCGTTCGTAGTCCGTCGTACGATGGGTGGGATCATTCCTGCGACTCCCTCGACTCCCTCGACTCTCTCGATTCTCTCGACTCGAATCTGGCAATAGGAGGAAAACAACTTCGTTCGTCTAAGAAGAATACAAAGCTATCATATCTTAGCGAAGGGAGCGACACCAATGACGCCCTCAGACGACGCTGCCTTAAAAAATCAGGCCATGGCCCTCCTCAAACAGGGTAGTATTAGCGAATGTATTTCCTGTTTGCAAAACCTTCTTGCCGGAAATCCACAGGACGATCAAGCATACACTTACCTGGGTGTCGCTTACTCTCAAGAGAAGAACTGGGATGAAGCGGTCTCGGCGTTCCAGCAGGCGTTGGCAATTAGACCATCATCCAGATCTCAGTATAACCTCGGTGTGGCCCTTGAAAAAGCTGGGCGGCTTGACGAGGCGTCGAGCAGCTTCGCGACCGCCGTCGCAATGGACTCCGCATACCAGGCGGCAAGTAACGCTCTGGACAGAGTCAAACAAGCTATAGCTGATCTCGCTGAAGCGTCCGATATTACGGATCCTGCTGAATCTATGCTTCTTGACTCGGATTCAGCAGAAAATCCTGACTCTATATTGCCAGAGGACAAAGAGCAACTTCAGACGCCTTTAGGCGAAGTAACGGAAACAGAGCGGGAGGCGAAAGACCTTGAAACCCAAAAGCAGATGACGCGCGCCGGGCTTATATACGGCGTTGGCATTGGTATATTTTGGTACCTGGCGCTCTTCTTTTTCCAACAATTGTTCTCAATTTTGGTTTTCCATATTAACCCCTTAGTGGCCAAGTTCGCCGGAGGATACGGATTTTTTATTCTGATAGTTATACTCGGTGTGATTGGGGCGGCTATTGGCGCCGTGGTCGGATACGCTGTCGGTTATACCGGTGGAGGCGAGCATACCGGCCTTCGAGTAGGCGCGTTGGCCGGACTGATAACGGAACCGTTAAAATCCATAATAGGCGGAGCGACATCGCCGGCCGACCTTCTTATTGCGATAGTTATAGGCGCTGTGGTAGGCGCGTTCGCCGGTAAGATGATCGGGCGGATGGTGGACCTC
The DNA here is from genome assembly GCA_030650495.1 of Armatimonadota bacterium. GTDB lineage: Bacteria > Armatimonadota > UBA5829 > UBA5829 > JAUSEB01 > JAUSEB01. The sequence continues at coordinate 12,754 of JAUSEB010000108.1, forward strand.
GGTATTGGGTGGGACTGACTCCTCTGTCCACTCCAATATCGACAAAAAAATCCCGGCAGTGTTCACCGCCGGGCTTCGGGACATAGTCCCAAAATCTTCAAGCATTCTCTAGGAAGGAGAAAAGGAGATGTGACTGGTAGAAACTACCAGGGTCTTCAACTCCTCAATGAAGACCAATCATGTTATCGGTATTTTCGTTCCATATCTTCAGTTTGTTTTAGTTGTCGGTTGTCGGTTGTCGGTTGACGGAATCCTATCCTTCGGCTTGTTCTTTGAAGCCTAAGCCTGAACCGTTGTTTCGGGATTTGAGTGGAGCGAAGCGGAATGGAAATCCCGAAACAAGCCACGGATGTAATGTTTAATGTTGAAGGAGAGTGTGTCGGAAGCAATACCTTAAACCTTCAACATTCTACCTTCAACTATCCCTCGACTCTCTTCAAATCCCTTGCGCCTCCGCCGGGGTTGTGCTATAAAAGGGAGATTATTCTTTTCCTTATTCAACTTAAAACAAAAGGAGCCTGAAAGTGGAAATAGGTATTCTCACCTCGCCCTTTAATGGAGAGACGCTGGAAACAGTCATCGCTTTCGCTGCAAAAGAAGGATTTGACGCGCTTGAGGTTGACGCCGGTCCGGGTAAAACCCATCTTGACCCTGATAAGCTGACCGACCAACGCGCAGCAGAGATCAAGTCCCTGCTCAAAAAGAACAATATCAGGATTTCCAGCCTGGCTCAATATACCAATATGACTGACGCTGATCCTGCAAAGCGTGAACAGACCTGTAATAATCTCATAGCCGCAATAGACGCGGCGGCGAAGCTCGATGTCCCAATTGTATGCGCGATGGCTGGAATGCCTGTTCCGGGTAAAACCAAAATGCAGACCATAGAGGAAGATGTGGCGCAGGTCTACCCGCCGATTCTGGAGCATGCGGCGGCAAAGGGTGTGAAGATCGCTCTTGAAAACTGGTATGCCACAAACATTCAGCACTTGGGGCACTGGCAAAAGATATTTGAAGTTCTGCCTCAAGAGAACTTTGGTTTGAATTTTGACCCTTCACATCTGCTCTGGCAGGGTATAGATTATATTGAAGCGGTTGATCGGTTCGCCGGTCGCATCTTCCATACGCATGCAAAGGACACGGAGATCAAGGACCATGTTCTCAAATGGGTCGGCAGCCAGGAGCGCGGATGGTGGCGTTATGTGATTCCCGGCTACGGGCGGGTAAAATGGGGCGAGTATATCGCGGCGCTGAAATCCATCGGATATGACGGCATCCTTTCAATTGAACACGAAGACCGGGCGATTGGCCGGGAAGCCGGTTTCATTAACGGTAAGAACTATCTGAAACTATTTATCTAGCAGCGGTCATATTCACCGCTGTAGAAGGGATATGCAGTTGGAACGAGAACAAGAGGGATGGCTGGGCCTACGTAGGATTTCCGAAGCTCTTTGGGCCCAAGCTCGGGCCGACTACGCCACGGCGGTGACATTGCTGGACGCGGGCGTCTATTACGCCAGTGTGTTTTTCAGCCAGCAGGCCGCGGAAAAGGCTCTTAAAGCTGCAAGTATAGATAGACTTCAAAAACTGCCGAAAAGCCATAATATAGTGCAGATGGCGAACAATCTTGGCGCGCCAATAGAGGTTATGAACGCCGCCGCTGAGCTAAATTCGGAATTTCTTGCGACCCGGAACCCGGAAAACTCGGAAGGTGTTCCCGCGCAGAACTATGACAAGCGTTCAGCGCGGATTCACATCAGATGCGCGCAGGTAATCGTAGACTGGATAAAAGCAATACGCTGATTCGAACGGAGGTTTCATGAGCCATCTACTTGGTATTGACGTAGGCACGAGCGGGACTAAGGCTCTGCTCATCACGACCGACGGACGGGTCGTAGCTTCATCAACAAGAACTTATCCTCTATACACTCCATACCCGCTTTGGGCGGAGCAAGACCCGGAAGATTGGTGGCAGGCTACTATCGGCGCCATTCAAGACGTTATTTCATCCTCCGGTATCGATCCCAAGAGCATACGAGGAATGGGCCTAAGCGGCCAAATGCACGGAGCAGTCTTTCTTGACGAGAACCATCGGGTATTGCGGCCCAGCATCCTCTGGTGTGACCAGCGCACGGCGGCGGAATGCGAGTGGATAACCAACACGGTTGGCCTTGAGAAGGTCGTGGAGCTTACATGCAATCCCGTCCTGACCGGCTTCACGGCGGGCAAGATTATCTGGCTGCGGAACAATGAGCCGGAAGTATACGCGAAAGTCCGCAAAGTTCTGTTGCCCAAGGACTACATACGGTTTAGATTGACCGGCGAGTTCGCCACGGAGGTTTCCGACGCTTCCGGGACTTCACTATTTGATGTTCGGAACCGAAAATGGGCCGATGAGATACTCGACGCAATAGGAATTCCGCGCGATTGGATGCCTCGATCTTACGAATCGCCTGAAGTCTCCGGCAGGATCACCGAGGAAGCGGCTGGGTTGACCGGACTTAAGGCCGGAATGCATGTAGTCGGCGGAGGAGGCGACCAGGCCGCGGGCGCTGTCGGAAATGGGATCGTCGAATCGGGAATTATCTCCTCGACGGTCGGCACATCGGGAGTTGTGTTCGCATTTGCCGACGAGCCGGTCATCGACCCTCAGCTTCGTGTGCACACGTTCTGCCATGCCGTTCCCGACAAATGGCATGTTATGGGCGTTATGCTGTCCGCGGGCGGATCGCTGCGATGGTATCGCGACACTTTCGCCGAGTGCGAAAGCCTTGTTAGCAAGTCCATCGGCGGCGAGGTTTACGATATCCTCTCACAACAGGCCGACCAAGTGGCGCCTGGATGCGAAGGGCTTATATTCCTCCCGTACCTCACCGGCGAGCGAACTCCTTATCCCGACCCCAACGCTCGCGGCGCGTTCTTCGGAATCACGCTTAGGCACGATAAACCGCATTTTGTCCGAGCCGTGCTCGAAGGCGTGGCTTACGGGCTCAGAGACTCCTTCAGCATACTCGATGAAATGAAGGTTCCAATTCGGCAGGTCAGGGCTTCCGGCGGCGGAGCGCGGAGCGCGGTCTGGCGGCAAATTCAGGCCGACGTGACCGGCAGAGAACATGTGATGATTAACGTGGACGAAGGTCCCGCGTTCGGCGTCGCGCTCCTGGCGGGAGTCGGAACCGATATATATGGGAGCGTTGAAGAAGCCTGCCGCGCTACGATCAAAGTCGTCCTGACGACGAATCCCGACAAAGCCGCGAATACTATATACAGCAAGTATTATGGGGTTTATCGAAACCTATACCAGTCGTTAAAAGGAGACTTCGCGGCAGTCGCGGATATTGTGGCCGAACACTCGTAAGCAGTTTCGGCATTTGAAATGCCGAAACACCAAGGAATATTGGTAATCGTTATAGAATTGTAAGTCATGCTATTGACTGCCGCCTATAAGAAAGCAATTGATAATTACCACGCCACCCTCGCCGATTTACGTAGTAAGGGTGGCGTCAATGAATTGCACTTGCGTCCAGCCTTTCATAACCTGCTGGTTTGGGCGGGCAAGAGTCCCCGCTGGACGCTGGTTCCAGAACAATGCTTGGCTAATGGCCGTGTTCCCGATGGTACATTCCGCGATGCTTTCCTGCTGCCACGTGGTTACTGGGAAGCCAAGGATACGGCGGATGATCTCGAGGTAGAGATCAAGAAGAAGATCGACGCGGGCTATCCCCTCACCAACATCATCTTTGAAGATACCCACCGCGCCGTGCTATACCAGGATGGGCAGCGCAAGCTAGAGGTTGATCTCACCCAGATACAGCAGGTAGCCGATCTGCTGCACGAATTCACCACCCATGCCGAGCCGGATATCGAGCAATTTGAGCGGGCAGTGGCGGAGTTCAAAACGCGCATCCCGGAACTGGCGCAAGGGGTGCTACTGATCATCGCGAAGGAGCGCAAGGAGAACAAGCGCTTCGTCAAGGCATTTATTGAGTTCCATGAGCTTTGCAAGACTGCGCTTGACCCGCGCATCAGCGAAGCCCAGATAGACGAGATGTTGGTTCAGCACTTGCTGACTGAGCGCCTTTTCCGTACA
>JAUSEB010000152.1 GCA_030650495.1 Armatimonadota bacterium
ATCTCGGGTCACTGGATATCGGCGGATCAACGGAAACCAATATGCGTCCCATCGCCGGCGCTTCATCACGGCGATTGCGGTTAATAGTCGCACGGTCCCAGATAGCACCGATAGCCTGCGGTTCATACTCGCCTTCCCAAATATGGGCATAGCGATGGGGGTTGTTTTTGTAGTCAAACAGTCGCTCTACTTCCAATTCTGCCGGGAACCACGGATTGTTCTTGTAGCTCGTCCTGACAACAATGGCTTCTGGCGGGACGATCTTGCCACGCAACAGCTCATCTACAGGGTCCGTTGCATTCCGTGGGTTCCAGCCGAACCACAGTTCCGATCCGGGCTTACGGATGGTCGGGCGCAGCATTTCAAGAGACCTGGCAGTCATTGTCTGGGCCTCCTCGACGTAGGCAACGTCGAACCCCTCCAGAGATTTAATGGACTCTGCCGTGTGATCCTGCATGCCTTGGAACACGATGACGCCTTCACCCGGAGTGATGATCTGGTCGTTCTGAACTATAAACAGCGACCCAAGCCCTAATGCGCTGATCTTGTCCTCGATCAGTCGCTTGACGGATTCCTTGAGGGATCGCTGAACCTCTCGAACACAGACGATGCGCGTACCGGGAACCTGAACACATCTCTCGATGGCCAGTTCAGCGAAGAAATAAGACTTGGCGCTTCCACGCCCACCGTGGGCGCCCTTGTAACGCGAAGGCTTTAGTAGTGGTTCAAATACAGGGGCGGTCGGGATACGAAGGACGCGGCCTTCATTATTTCTTTTCACGGACAATCACGCGCTCGATCACGTGTATATCAAGACCGTCAGGCACCGTTATTGATTGGTTTGGTTTTCCATCCAGCGTGTCTCGGAACACTGAAAATGCGCCAATGTCGCCATCGACCGCCTTATCCAGGACAGCCTCGCACGCTTTGCGTAATTTCTCCGGGTTCTGCACAGCAACTTTACGCAAAGCGTCCCGGACAAACGCGCCTTTTGCAGCGTTTTTGTTGCCTGCTTGTGCACCAGAAGGTTTAGCCACTTGTTTCGAGTCCTATCATAATGATTTACTTATGGTTCCTTAATCTGCCATCAATGCTCGACATTGCTTTGAGTTGCTATAAATAGGACGCCGCACACGGACCCATCCCGAATAGTCGTTGAGTGTTGATGGCGTGGCGGCGGTAAAACGCAAAAACCCGCCACATGGGCGGGGTTCGGTAAATTCAAGGGACAGTTGTGCCCCCAAATCATGGCATATCCATGTCTGGTGTCAAGTTATTCCTCGTCCCGAATCGAATTAATCATGGAGATGCCCATGCCTTCCCACGATGACAATCTGGACAAGAGGCGGGAATAGCGGTTCTCAAGATGTCGCCATTCGGCGTCCGAACAGCCCATGTACTCGGCATGGTCTGGTTTTCGGTATTTCCCTGATCCGTTGCAATCTTGGCAGACAATCAACAGCGGCCCAACACGGTGAGACTCGCGGCCATTGCAGGTTTCGCACAGTGCGGGAGAGCAGTATTCCCCAATAGCCAACTGGCACAGGCGTATCGAGCTGCGTCCGTCAACCGTGTAGAGTTCCTGTATCAGCTTCGACCTCCA
>JAUSEB010000186.1 GCA_030650495.1 Armatimonadota bacterium
ACCTCAGACACGGCCCAGGTCGCGGCGGCCAGCGTCAGAAAACCTGCGGCCAAGGCAATAAGTATATAAAACAAGCCGGCTCCGGGTATTGGTTTCCTGGGCAATTCGGTAATAATCAGGCCGACCATGGTGACCGGAACCTGCACGACCGCCATTATGCCTACCAGGGTGATAAAGTTGGAGCGATATACGTCGAACATCTCATCCAACAAATCTCCGATACCCATAGGTCGAAGACGGCGTTCTGATTTTGGCATAATTGGTTTCCTTTGAGATTAATCGAGTTACTATGCTGCGGGAACGATGTATTTAGATAAACTCTGGAATAAGCAAAGGGTAGTTCCCGCAGCAATACCACCTACAAGCTGCGGGAATTGTGGTAGACTAAATGCGTAAGTCTATGCCGTAATACCATTCCCGCAGCATACCCAACCCATCACCCAACACCTAACACCCATCACCTATCGGGTCGCGACTTTCACCCGCGCGGGCCGTATGACGCGTGAATTCTGCGTATAGCCCTTTTCAAGCTCTTCTACGACTGTGTTTTCGGGGTATTCGTCGGATTCGACCCGCATCACGGCCTCGTGCATCATAGGGTCGAACTCCTGGCCAACGGCGTCTATAGCCTGCACGCCTTCTCTGTTCAACAGATCATAGATCTGCCTAAGAGTGAGTGAAACACCTTCGGCCAAAGCGTCAAAGCTACGGTTGTCCTGTGCGGCTTGGAGAGCGCGCTCGAAGTTATCTACGATAGGCAAAAGCTTGAGGATCAACTCCTGGTTTGCGAAACGGACTTGCGTTTCGTATTCTTCTTGACGCCTTCGTTTGAAGTTGGCGAAGTCCGCTACGGCTCGCAAATAGCGATTGTGCTCATCCTCCACAGTAAGTTTTGCGGCCTCCAGTTGAGAACGAAGGTTCTCGATTTCAGCCTCAATGTCTGACACTCCCGGAGAACCGGTTTCTTCCGAGATCAGCTCTGTTATTTCTTCAGCCGTCTCCTCTACGTTCCCATCGGCGTTGGATTGCCGTCCGGCTTTGTCTTGCGGATCGCCGTCTTCGATTTTCACTCTGAATCTTCCTGGCACACGCCTTACCTCACAATTAGCTTAGATATAGTGGTTAGTGGTTAGTGATTGGTGGCTAGTAAATACTAGCCACCAATCACTAATCACTAATCACTTAGTTACCCGAAAACGCCCTTATCATATGCTTCGGCTTGTTCTTGGGAGTGTTCAAAAAGCCGGTGGACGGCACGACACGTCATTTCGAGCGAAGCGAGAAATCTGCTTTTAAGCACAATGTATGGTCTCTGAAAAGCAGATTCCTCGTCGTTCCTCCTCGGAATGACGGTTTTTGAACACTCCCTCTTTGAAGCCGAAGCTGCCCTATGCTTGTCAACCAATACTGATTGCCGTGAGAAGCTCGCTGAGATTTTGCGCCAGGAGATTAACGGCGGCAATGGCGCGGCGATAGTTCATCCGAGTAGGCCCGATAACACCGATGGCCCCGCATTTGCGATTACCTATTCTATAAGTTGCGGTCACAAAACTGCATTCCCGCATTTCAACGTATGGATTCTCGTTACCGATTATTATTGTAGTGTCCGACCCAGAAATCGCGGCGTTAAGGGTCTCAAACAATACTCTGCGCCGCTCGAACGCCGTCATAAGCGTTTCAAACCTTTTGATGTCTTTGAATTCGGGCTGGCTGAGAATATGTCCAGTGCCGTTCACGCGCACATCAGCATTGCGTATTTCCCGCACAAGATGTTTCAATGCTTTCGCGGTTGCGCAGTATTGTTCCTGCATACCGGCGGCTTCCGGCGGCGTAAAATCCATATTATGTGACAGAACGCTTTCCAACCGTGATCCGCGGAACTGGTCTGACAGGATGTTGGAAAGGGTTAGAGTCTCGTGTTGGGATGTGGGGGACGGCAACTCCAAGATGCTGTGTTGAACCCGTCCGTCCGAAGTGACCAGGACCAGAAGGAGTTTGCCGGGGTCCAGCAGCGAGAGGCTCACAAACTGGATCGTCGTGTCGCTGGAGTTAGGCTCGGTGGCTACTGAAGCGTAGTGTGTCAACTCCGATAAGAGGCGGCAGGTAAGTCCAAGAAGGCTTTCAGTTTCCGCGGGAGCGCTGCCATAGCTCTCGGCGACACAGCCCTCCTCAGCGGAGCTTAAACCCGGCCCGGAGATGAGCTTGTCCACGTAAAAGCGGTAACCCAGATCGGTCGGCACGCGCCCAGCGGAAGTGTGCGGCTGGCGGAGATAGCCCATCTCCGACATTTCAGCCATCTCGTTGCGAATTGTAGCGGGTTTGACGCCGAGTCTGTATCGCTACGCGAGCATTTCCGAGCTGACCGGCTCCGCGGCGCTCGTGTAATCATGCACAATTGCTCTGAGAATTATCTGCTTACGTTCGTCCAGCAGTCCACTGTCTGATAGCATCTCTTAAAAGTGTCGAAAATGGCGGATAACCCCAAGCGAGGAGATGAAAATTTCTGCCTCGCTATTATGTATGCGGGGGCTAATATAACGATTTCATCTTAGCATTCGGGCTGGGCGGTGTCAATGGAAGTTGAGGGTTTAGAGTTGAGAGAGGGGAAAGACAGCGATGAGCGATGAGTAACGAGCGATGAGTCCGTCCAGTCCACGTAGGGGGACTTTGTGTAGTTGTAGCCGTGAATTTATTCGCCAGGCAGTTCTTCATTTTTACGAATTTGCCTCGTCGGATGACGATGTGTCGCGCTGTAAGTCGCTAATGGACTCCGACAAATCCTCAAGCGAAGAAGGCAAGAACTCGTGGTCGGTCTCTCCCATCTCAAAGTCACGCTCGTAATAGCTGAGCATTTCAGTAAGCGCGCAGCGTATACGATCTCGCAATTCACGAGGCGCCAAAGCCTCCGCATCCGCCCCATAGCCGAGTATCCACGCGCCTATCTCTTCAATGCCTGCGACCGCCACCGAAAAGATCACGCCGCCATCACCAGTGTCCTGCAATAGTTGGGTCGGGTGATAGTGGTTTTCCCGTATCATTGGGGCGACTCTCTTGGAGAACCTGACCCTGACTTCCGTCTCTTCTCCTCCCGTCCAGACTTCCCAGCTCTTATCATAGAACTCTTTGATCGAGAAATCCGACGGTGTGTCGAAGGTTTCCCCGGTTTCTTCCGCGTCTAGGATTCGAGCCATTTTGAGTTGAATCGCTCGCCCATGCTTCGCGGAATGCGCAACGACATACCAGTTGTGCCGGCGAAAAGCAATACCATAGGGTTCTACAACGAGAATCTCGACCTTGGCGCTTTTCTGCGACCTATAAGTGATTTTAAGGCGTTTTTTGTTTCTCAAGGCGTCACGGATGAGGGATGAGGTTTCATCATCGACGATATGTTTGCTGAACACACTCGGGGCGACCGTATGTCTCGGCGCGTCTTCTTTAACTTGCTCGAACGAAGGATTACGAATAGTTGATTCGATTTTCCTGAGAGCTGACTGAGCGGCTGATTCGAATGGACTTGATGCGGCAAATGCTGTTGAAGTCAGGGCCACATGGACCGCAAGAGCTTCATCCGGTGTGAGGTTGAAGATTCCGGAAGCGTCATTCCTGACTGCCAGCCGGTAAACTCCGTCCTCACAGTATACGGGTACTTGAAGCTCATAGCTGAGGTCAGCCAGGTATCTATATATCGTACGTTCCGAGCGGTTCAACTCTGTCGCCAACTCGGAAATGGTGACACCTTGTTTTGCTCTCAGCAATTCCAAAGCCTGTAATAAGAGAACGGACTTGCTCATCTTGTCCTCCGGGTTACCTTGCGTCATGCATTAACCGGACCAGCTTGCCTGCCATCCTTGACATACAAATAGCTGCTTCCCTTAGTAAATAAGTAATTCCTTCCATATCATCAAAATCGACAATAATTATTCTCTAACGACATATGAAATATGGCCAAAACAGCCCGCAATATCGCAGAGTTACCAGGCAAAAGAGGGACAGGAGACAACTCCGCCTAATATATTGGATAAGGCTTAAACGCCAGTTCGTTCTATGGAGGATACATCCCATGACGCCGGATGACAATAGGGTAGAAACGAGAGAGGAGCGATCTGCAACTACCTCATCGCCCTCTCCCAGGAAGGTCTTCGGCGTCAGCCATACCGTTTTCACGCTGGGGATCGTCAGCTTCCTGACCGATGTTTCCAGCGAGATGCTTGTGCCCATCATTCCGCAGTTCCTGAAGTTTGTCATCGGGACATCAGCGCTGAACATAGGCCTTATCGAGGGGATTGCCGAGAGTACTGCGTCGATCCTGCGCGTATGGGCGGGGTATCTGGCGGATAAGTTCGGCAGGCCCAAACTTCTGACCGTGCTCGGCTATGGTTTATCGGCAATGTCCAAACCCTTCTTCATATTCGCCAACTCCTGGTCGGATGTGCTGGGCATTCGATTCGCGGACAGGTTCGGTAAGGGGATTCGAAGCGCGCCGAGGGATGTCCTGATTGCGGACGCAACCGAGGAATCCGCGCGCGGCAGGGCGTTCGGCTTCCACCGAGCAATGGACACAGCCGGGGCAACGCTCGGCCCTTTGGTAGTTTTGATCCTGGTCTGGCTCCTCACAGGGGGCCATCTGCCTGATCAGTTGGGCAAAGAGAACAGGAACATATACACATGGATATTCGCCGCCGCCGCCATCCCTGCTGTTTTAGGTTGGTTGGTGTTGGTTCTTTTCGTAAGGGAAAAGAAGCATGATGATGGGACAGCTAAAAAACCTGAACTCAAGCTTTCGGCTCTGGACAAACGTTTCAAAGTATTTCTGTTGATAGTCACGCTCTTCTCTATTGGCAATTCCAGCGATGCGTTTTTAGTGCTTCGCGCCACAAGCGACCCAATAGGTATGGCTCCTATTGCGTTTTTGTTGGTGTATGTAATATTCAATGCGATTTCCGCTGTGGTTTCATTGCGCAGCGGGATAGTTTCGGACAAGATTGGACGAAAACCTGTAGTCGTGACCGGCTGGCTGGTGTTCTCCCTGGTGTATTTCGCAATGTCGCGGGTCACAAGCCCAGCAGGCATAACTGTGTGGTTCATTATCTACGGCGTGTATTACGGCATGACGGAGGGTATCCTCCGGGCTTACGCGGTGGACCTTGCTCCCGCGCATCTTAGGGGGACGGCAATCGGAGCGTATTACACGTTTACGGGAGTTGCTCTACTCCCGGCGAGCCTAATCGCGGGCTTTCTGTGGGACAACGTCGGTCCCAGCGGCCCATTTATCTACGGGGCGGCAACATCCGCCGCCGCGGCAATACTGCTGCTCCTGTTTGTGCGGAATCACAGGTTTGTAAGCGGCGAAGAGGGAGTCGAGGGATAGTTGAAGGTTGAAGGTTGAAGGTATTGCGTACAACACGATCTCCTTCAACATTACATCCGTGGTTTGGTTCGGGATTTCCATTCCGCTGCGCTTCATTCAAATCCCGAAACAACGGCGCAACGGCGCAAGCTTCGGCTTCAAAGAGGGAGTGTTCAAAAAGGCATAACTTAGCGCGACCCGTCATTTCGAGCGAAGCGAGAAATCTGCTTTTAAGCACAATGTATGGTCTCTGAAAAGCAGATTCCTCGTCGTTCCTCCTCGGAATGACG
>JAUSEB010000196.1 GCA_030650495.1 Armatimonadota bacterium
ATAAAAGAGCTTCATAACCTCGTGTCTACCGGATATGGGTATTTCACCGGGATAATCCGCTTCCGCCTCTACGGGGATCGCGTCAAAACTGAATGCGTCGGACGTACCCCAGCCTTCCCATTTCTGTCCCGTTTTATCTCCGTGGACAATCAGGCCGGCGGGCCAAGCCTCGCAGCAAACAGCAAAAAGGAGAGCGAATGCCCCCATTATCGCCAAATTACGTTTGAACATACATCCTCCATGCCTCTTTTTTGAAATACCCCCTGTAGTCCCCTTCTAAAGGGGGACGGTTCACTCCCCTCCTTACGAAGGAGGGGTTGGGGGAGGTTAAATAATCTCTTAATCGTCCAGCGTGTCTTCCGCAAGTCCTGTCGGAAGCGGGGCAGGACGCTTCATACTGCTGACCGGAGTGTAGTGCCTTCCTTCGCGAGACGCATCTAAAAATCCATGCATCACGTCGAGTACGTGGAACGCCTGCTCTCCGGTGGGGCGGTGCGGCCTGCCGGAAAGTATCGCGTGCGCCATATCCGCGACGCCGATGCCCCATTTGCCGCGGTCGCTGTGCGGATGAGTAAGCTGCACATCCTGCCAATCCGCGCTGTTTGACTTTCTGATGCGCACCGGCCCGCCAAGGCTGTTCGGATCGGGGACTGAGAGAGTTCCCTCCGTGCCGTAAATCTCGATGCGCGGGAGGGTCGAACCCCAAACCGCAAATGTCGTTATTATAACGCCGATTGCGCCGGATGCGAATTCGAACGAGCCGGTCACGTGATCGGGCGTCTCAACCGTAATCTTCTCTCCGTTTTTCGGCTGGCTTGTAATTGTCCGCTCTGGAATCAATATGGCGGAACACCCTGTAATCCTCTTAATCGGTCCGAGCAATGTCGTTAGAGCCGTAAGGTAATACGGCCCCATATCGAACATCGGCCCGGCGCCTGCTTTGTAATAGTACGCCGGGTCAGGATGCCAGCTCTCGTGGCCGTGGCACATCATAAACGCCGAGCAGCCGACGACCTCGCCGATTGCCCCATCATCAATGAGCTTCCGGCAGGTCTGCAGGCCACCGCCCAAAAACGTGCCCGGCGCGCAGCCGACCAGCATGCCTTTCGCTTTGGCCGCGTCCAAAATACTCCGTCCTTCTTCGCGCGTCACGGCAAGCGGCTTCTCGCTGAAAACATGCTTGCCCGCGGCGATTGCCCGCAGGCTGATGTCCGCATGCGATTGCGGCGTCGTGAGATTCACGACAAGCTGGATTTCCGGGTCAGCGAGGAGTTCATCGACCGTGCAGGCCTTGGGAACTTCAAACTCTTCCGCTTTGGCTTGCGCCCGGTCCATCTCGATGTCGGCGCAGGCGGCCGTGTCGAGGACTTTCATAACCTGTGCCGTGCGCAAATACGACCCGCTGATATTTCCGCACCCGATTATACCGATTTTCACTTTGTCTGTTGGCATTGTGCTGTAATTACCTTCCCTCATTGAGTTACAAACTATCGTTAGGCATTGCGGTTGAAAATCCCTCCGCATATATAGGCTCTTCATTACCAGGTTTCGCCTGCCTGCCACAAGGGAAATGTATAGCAGAGGCGATTCATCTTTTAATCACGAAAACACGAAAAGGAAGAGTTGTTGGTTGATGGTTGATGGTTGTCGGTTAGTTTAAGCTGTCAGCTGACAGCTGACAGCTTTCTTTTCCATCAGATTGGAGAACTTATGGAATACACGCAATTGGGCAGCGCCGGCCTTCGAGTCAGCCGCCTTTGCCTGGGCACGATGAATTTCGGTCCTGAAACTAATGAGCCGGACAGTTTCGCCATAATGGACCGCGCGCACGAACTCGGCATCAACTTTTTCGACACCGCAAATGTCTATGGTTGGGTGTTGGGCGAAGGTGTCACGGAGCAGATCATCGGGCGTTGGTTTGCCCAGGGCGGCGGCAGGCGAGAGAAAACTGTTATCGCTACAAAAGTATACGGCGGCATGGGCAGTTGGCCGAATGAGTCCAAGTGTTCCGCGCTTAACATCAGGCGGGCTTGTGAAGGCAGCCTGCGCCGTTTGCAGACAGATCACATAGACATCTACCAGATGCACCACATAGACCGCCTTACCCCTTGGGACGAGATTTGGCAAGCGATGGAGCAATTAGTCAGGGAAGGCAAGATCATATACGCCGGCAGCAGCAACTTTGCCGGGTGGCATATCGTTCAAGCTAATGAAATCGCGAAAGACCGCCACTTCTACGGCCTTATCTCCGAGCAGTGCAAATACAGCCTGAACTCTCGCCTGGTCGAACTGGAGGTATTACCGGCGTGCAAGGCTTATGGACTTGGCGTAATTCCCTGGAGTCCTCTGGGCGGCGGCATGCTTGGCGGCGCATTGAAAAAAATAAGCGAAGGGCGGCGGGCTTCCGAGGAAATACAGCGCAGAATTGAGAGAAACAGGGACAAGTTAGAGGCGTACGAGTCGCTGTGCTCTAAATTAGGCGAACAGCCTGCGGATGTCGCGCTGGCGTGGCTTCTGGCAAATCCCGTGGTCACCGCGCCGATAATCGGCCCGCGCACTATGGAGCAGTTTGACGGCTCTTTACGCGCTTTGGAAATCGAGCTTTCTCCAGAGACGATGCAGGAGCTTGATAAAATCTGGCCCGGCCCCGGCGGCCCCGCGCCGGAAGCATGGGCGTGGTGAGTGGTTGGGTTGAAGGTTGTGAGAGGTGATTGGCCGAGACCTTCGGTCGGTTATGTGTAAATCCATAAGATAGGTCCGGGATTGCGCGTAATCCCGGACCAATAAGATTTCGTAACAGTTTACCTACTTGTTTACTGTCGGAATCTTATATCTGACTATCGTAAAGCCTTTGTTCTCTGGCACACCAATATACAGGCCATTCATCATAACGGACACGTGATGATTCCAGCTTTTCAGATATTGTCCACGCTCAATACCGCCAGGCACAGCAACCTTTGCTGTCCCGATTACTATTCCCTTTTCGGAAATCACATATATTAGATCATCCGCCCACACCGGCCATCGCCTGGTGAAGAGAAACACTGTGCCTCCATCTGTCCGAGTAGCCCCTACCAAATGCCATCTGTCGGCTTTGTCCATTACCTCCGGCAGGGTGAGGATGCTCTCTTTCACTACAGTGCCCTCAGATGCGTCGATCTGCTGCAAAACAACCTGGTTCGGTACGGGGCTGAATAGCTTAGCGCAGCCATAATCCAAAGCCAGAGCGTAATACCATGGGTAAAGAGGCGTCAGATCAACCGCTTCAAATCTACGATAGAGACGATCTTCCCCGTATTGACAGATATAAGGCATTATGTCGGAGGATCCGCTCTGTTCCACGAAGATGCTGTGTTTTATCGCTCCTACCCGATGGACTCTGGTCCTAACGGCGAAAGCAGCGCTCTTTATTTGCGTCAGGCTAAGCGGCCCCGGCGTCGCCGGGAGTTCATCCAGTTTGCCCATATAATCGAAACCATCGAACGTCAAAATCGGTATTGCTCCCTTAGATGAGGGACCTTCTCCCATCCATCGAATGGGCAGGCCTCCGCCGGTAAGTTGGGCTCCTGTCAAGAACTTGCCATCGGCGCCAAACTTGCTTAGTCTTCGGGGGATTGGGTCATATAAATAGATATCACCGGCTACAAACATAGCCTCAGGGCCTGAGTAGGTCGCCTCGGATAGGTCCTTTTCCGAGATGAACTTGAGTTTTCCCCAGTCCTCTCCCCAGGGGATTGTGAACATAACCTCACCCGCGAGTTCTGGGAGAGGCGAAGTCGCCTGGCCAAAGGCTGCGCCTGCAAGACAAAATAAAGCAATGAGCGCAAAACAAGCGATTCCGCTGGAAGTTGTAGGTTTCATTGATTGCCTCCTAATGACTACAATTTGCATCCATGCACCACCCATCGCCGGAGGGACCAGACGCATATACATAACTGCCTGATCCATATATGCTCCATTCTCCCGTACGTGGCGCATTGTAATAAGCGCTGCCACCGATACTTATCATCACGTGACATATATTACCATCACCATTAATACGGAACAATAGATCGCCAACGTGCGGCGTTGACACAGATGGGAAGCTGCTGTATTGAGATGCTGCGGTACCATCAGGCAACGACACCCCGCAGTAGCTAAGACACTTCCAGGCGTAGCCGGAACAGTCAAAACAGGTTGGATGATGGCCATCCCCTGCCGGATGATCGTTGTAATATGGGCCGTGATCGTAGTATCCATCGACCGGTAGGCCTTTAATCTCACTGTGGCTGCATCTCCCAGGTCCCTTGCTTCCCCACTGGTAAGGATAGTGCAGCCAATCTTCAGCCACCTTCTTAATCTGGTCACCTTTCCTTATGCAGAAATAAATTGGCGATGACTCGCAGCTTACGCCGCCGATGGTAGCGGTAGCCTTGAGGCTGTATCTGGCCTGGGCGGTCGTATATCGCGTGCGTAAATCGAAATCTTCGTAATCCCAAATATTTTCCGAACCACGGCGACTTCCCGGAGCAGTGTTCGATGAGCCTCCTTTAGCATAAGTGAATGTTACTGACGACACGCTGCTTGCGGCAGAAGCAGGCTCGACTTTGGCGGAGAAATCAATCAGGAACTGTAGGGTTTCCCGCTCTCCACCCATCTCGCCCAGAAGCTTATTACCGTCATATGGATAGGCAATCGTAACCTTAACGACCGTAACCTGCTTCTCTGCATAGCATGTGCCACCAACAGTTGCGGAAACTCTTAATGTATATACCCCTGGATTATCCCATTTAGTTTGGAATGTATTTCCTGTTCCTGTGGGTGGCGTCCCCCCGCCGGTCCATCCGACTGCTAAGTTAGGAGTTCCTGGGTTAGTTATCGGAGTGAATATAGCAGTTTGCCCAACACGTAATATGCTCGGTCCATTGATACCCGTAATCTCCACGACTGTCACGCTTGCCGTGCGCGTCACCGGGGAATCACTGTTGGTGGGATCGTCGTCGCCATCATCATTAACTTCGCAAGTCACGGTATATGTTCCGGCTGTGGTATAGGTCTTGCTATATGAGGGAGAGGATCCCGGTCCTTCATTATTCCAGTTATAAGTAACAGTATCCATAACATCTGCTTCGAGTTCCATATCGTAATCTGTATCGCTTGCAACGATAGAGAACGTCACCGTCGTTCCAACACAGACGGCGGAAGCTGGTTCGACAGTTATTTCTGACGCTTGGATCTGATACTGCGGCAACGTATTCCCCGGACAGGTCAAGGCCGGAATGCTTAGCCCAAAAGTGAAGAGCAACACAAATGGAAACGCATAGTGCATCATTCGCCGATATAGCAGATTCATTGGCCGCTCCTTTCTTCTAGTTTCTTCAGGCTGTTCGTGGCAGAAAACGCCATTTCGGTCTCCGGACACTCCGTGATGACTCGCTTGTATTTTTCAATCGCTTCCGAAATCTTTCCTTGCCCTGATAGCCGGTAAGCAGAGCGGGCCAATGCCATCGCCACCATCTCAAGTGTTGGTTTATCTGTGGCCTTTGAATAGCGGGAAATGAAGTCGTCATACGCCGCCAAAGCGCTTTCCACCGAGTTCATACGGTCATAAGACCGCGCCATATAGTATCTGAGCGTAATTCCGGCGGCGTCCTCCGAATATTGGGCAAGGAGCGTTTCGGCTTCGGATATAGCGGTGGCATAGTCTCCTAGAAAATACGAGCTTTGTAGGCGCAAGATACCGTATCGTTTCGGTCTGTTCTCAGCGGCGGCCAATTGAAGCTGCTTGGCGAACGCAGATGCGGCTTTTTCCTTTTCTCCAAAGGAGATGCTTATACGGGCAATCATTCCAAGAAGCTCTATGGAATTATTCACGGCTTCGCTAGCGCCGAGAGCGGTGAGGTCGGCTTTCGCGCCTGCTCTGTCGCCAACCATCGCTTTGGTCCTCGCTTGCTCTATCGCTTCCTTTGCGCTCTTGTCGGCTTGGAAGGCGGAGAACTGCTCAAATGCTGTTTGCAGTTCCGCGCGTGTATCATCAGATACTGGCGATGTCTGAAGCAGCGCCGCGATCTTATGCTTTACGCGAAGGCCGCGCGCTTTAGATGGGTAAAATTTGATAATGTTATTGTACTCTGTTATCGCTTTCTCTTTTTGTCCTATCCGCTCGTAGAGGTTGCCTTTCATATAATAGGCTTGCACCGAATATTGGTTTTTTACATCAGAAAAGTCGGTAATCAAACGCTGGTAAGAAGCAAGCGCGTCATCTATTTTGCCTGCTCTCTCCTGCGCCTTAGCCAAACCGAACAGCGCTTGCGCGCACGCGGCGCGTTCATCCTTATATTCGTTTAGAACTTCACTAAACTGAATTATCGCCTGGTCGTAATTCTTCTTATTGTCACTCACCAGTATCTGGCCGATCTCTACCGCGGCCTCCGCGCAGACC
>JAUSEB010000198.1 GCA_030650495.1 Armatimonadota bacterium
TACGATTTAACCTCCCCCAACCCCTCCTTCGTAAGGAGGGGAGCTACGATACTTCCCCCCTTTAGAAGGGGGGATTGAGGGGGGTATGCTCACCAACTCTGAACTCTTACCAATCGGGCGCTGTCGCGCTTGGCGAAAACTTATGCAGGACAATACGACGGCTGAGCCTAAATTGATTACGAGTATCAATCCTACTTAAGAGAGCAATAATTGAAAGATTTAACCACACTTTTCTCCCTCATAATAATTCCACTAATCGCAATTTTAATGACAGTCAAGGTGGAGGGAATACCTGTGAACGATCCGAATCAGCGCCTGGAGCGCACCTGCTTCCAGTCCGAACGCGGCTATATCCCCGAGATAGATTTGAAATCCGATGTCGCAATAGTATATGGCATCGGGCGTAATACTGTCGAGAAAATCGAAAGCTGGAGGAAGGAAGGCTACGTAATTCACTTGATGACCGGCGTGTCCTGGGGCAACTATCAGGACTATCTGAACGGCCAGTGGGACGGCAAAGATCACTGGGATGAAGCCCAAACCGAGCAGGACGGCAAAAAAATAATGCACGGCGGCAGCAAAGACGTGCCCTATATGTGTCCTGGACCGGATTACGGCAAGTATCTCTGCGTCGGCGTTCAGAAAGCCATAGACGCTGGGGCGGAGGCCGTGCACATGGAGGAGCCGGAATTCTGGGTTCGCGGCGGCTACAGCGAGGCTTTCAAACGCGAGTGGCAGGCATATTATAACGAACCTTGGATTGCGCCGCACACTTCGCCGGACGCTCAATATCGCGCTTCAAAGCTGAAATACTATCTCTACCGCCGCGCTTTGCAGCAGGTATTCAGCTTCATCCAGGATTACAACAAGCAGAACGGCAAAGACATAAAGTGCTATATTCCAACTCATAGTATGATTAACTACGCTTCGTGGAGGATAGTAAGCCCCGAATCGAGCCTTGTCCAGCTAAAAGGTTGCGACGGTTATATTGGCCAGGTTTGGACCGGCACGGCGCGAACGCACAATCA
>JAUSEB010000207.1 GCA_030650495.1 Armatimonadota bacterium
GATGAGATCACACGGCGTGAAGCGGCGTTGGACAAGGCGCGCGCAAGCGCGTCAAGCTCCAAAATGGAGACGGTTTATCATTCTCTGAGGCTGAGAACCAGGCTTGCGCTGTCATTTGGCAGGACCGCCGTCGCAAAGCAAATGGCCTCGCCACAGACGAAATCCTATTCCATTCAGGCGATGGAAGCGGGGATAGACTCCATGCGCGACGCCGCCCGCGAACTTGAGGCGCTTGAAAAACTTGGAGCGCCGCTAGCCTGCGAGATTTCATCAAAAGAGCTTTGGGAATTTCATCAGCGGCTCCTGGACATTTGGGACAATGCCAAGAAACGAGACGATCTGACACTGATTCGTGATATTGACTTGCGCAAGCTCGGCGAAGAATTACTGAAACGGCCTATTGCAGCCAAATAGCAGCCTATTCGAATACCAGTGTCATATATGTAGCCCCAACCTGGAAGGTGTCGCCAGGCGCCAAAGCAACTTCGGTAATGCGGGACCCTCTCATAAAAGTGCCGTTAGCGCTGCCGGCGTCCCTCAGAATGTACTTTCCATTCTCATAACTCAGCGAGGCGTGGCGCCGCGAGACTGATGAATCCCGCGGTAGCGCAATGATGTTTGAGACCTCGCGTCCAATACTGATGTTGTATTCCAATATGTCAAAGCAGCTTCCGGCGTAAGGCCCAGCTATAACCCTCAACCTCGGCATTACGTTTGGCTTTTGCGCGATTACGGATGTCGCTTGCGAGGCGCCGGTCATTACAGCCGGGGTTGTCAAAACCGCCGACCGTGGACTGCCCTTTGTCCTGAAACTCAAAGCAAACCGGCCTATTTTAATCGAATCGCCGTCAACAAGCGTTTTTCTCTGCGCCGGTTGATTATTTACAAGTGAATTCCCGCCGTGGTCAACGAATATATAACCGCCCATAGCCGCCTCCACGGCCGCGTGCAATTTAGCCACGCCTTGATCTCCGAAAAGCGGTATGTCGGCAAGCTCATCTCGGCCAATTCGGGTTTGAGCCTTGGTGAGTATATACTGTTTCCCTTCGTTTCTGCCGCTCAGAACCACTATCCACGCCCGTTTGGCAATCTCCTCCACCAGAGCAATCGCAAGGCCGGTCATCAGCCCAACCGCCGCAAACCCGATCAACCTACCTGGCGCGCCGCTTTCCGCCAATCCACTAGCTAGATCGAACACGAAACCACCCGCGCCTCCGCCGATGAATCCGCCGGTGGCTCCCAACAGCGCTTTCTTGTTTGAGTTTGCCGCTATTCCGCTTGCCGCCCCGATGACTCCTCCGACCAATGCCCATCCTGAAGCGCGGCTGATGACTACCGCGGCATCGCCTATGAAATATTTAAGAAGCAGGAGTATGCTGAAAACGAGTTGTCCCAAATAACCTGCCAGAAAGCCTCCCAGAATTCCGGCGCAAGCGCCTTTTAGACCACGGTTAGTTATTCGGCGCAAGGCGCCGGAATCCAACTCTTCACCTATGACGATGCCAAGTGAGATAACCAACCCAAGAACTCCAAAAAGCAAAGCCGATTCCAGGAAAGCCGAAACATATCCACCTGTGCCTTCATCATTCATAAAAGGCTCGATGACAGCAAAGCTGACAAGTCCCGATATGAGCCCGGCAAGGCTGAGCCTCACCATTCTTCGTAAAATTGAGTTATACATACACTCCTAATATAGCAAAATTCGTTGAGGAGTTGCACATGGATTGTCAGTGATGAGCGATGAGTAACGAGCGATGAGTTACATTCCGGACAAAATACGCACGACGCACCACGGACAACGCGCTGCTATCTTGCCTTATCCACCCTATCGAGCCGGCACCAGACACCCGTCTCTCCGACTTCCTCTTCGCCAATTGGCTCGACGTGGGTGATGACATGCACGGGGTCGAACTCGGCGCGAATCTTATCTTCCACTTCCTCCGCCAGCCTGTGCCCTTCCGATAGACTCAGGTCATTCTCAACAAGCAGATGCACATCGACATGCCGTTCACCACCCGACTTCCTGGTTCGAAGCTTATGATAGGCGAGTACTCGTGGGTCGCTGCAAAGAATCTGGTTCAATTTATCCAACTCCGGCTGTGGAAGTCCGACATCGATCAATGGCGCTCCCGCCTTCTTAACCAGGCCGAACGCCACCCTTGCGATTATCGCCGCCACAATCAAGCCGATGATCGGGTCGAGAACATCCGCCCTTGGCCAAATGGGCCTGAGCGCCCACATAAGACCAAGACCGGTGAACACAGCGATAGAAGTGTATACATCCACGCTCAGGTGATGGGCGTCGGCTTCCAGGGCAACCGAATCGGTCTCCTTTGCCACGCGGAAAAGCAATCTCGACACGGCTATATTCACGATAGCCGAGATGACCATCACAGCTATGCCAAGGGAAAGGTTTCGCACTTCACCGCCAAAGATCAGCTTTTGGATTGCCTCATAGCATATATATATGGATACGCCGAAGATTAAGGCCGCTTCGATAGTTCCTGACAGGTTCTCGATCTTGCCGTGACCGAATGGATGCTCGCGGTCGGCTGGAACGTCCGCCACGCGCACGGAAAAATAAGCCATCACCGCGGCGACAAGATCGTTGGCCGAATGAGCCGCCTCCGAAAGTATGGCCACGGAGCCGCTCATAAGCCCTACCGCGAGTTTCATCAGCGTCAATGTTAGATTGGACAGCACGGAAAGCCGCGCCGCGCGAGTCTTAATCGTCATAGTCTTAGTCTCCAAATGACAAAAAGCCCATGGAACCGTTTTTCCAGTCCCACAGGCTTCTAATCCTGCTGCTTAAACCTCAAGCCCGGCCCCG
>JAUSEB010000210.1 GCA_030650495.1 Armatimonadota bacterium
CTTTATTGCCTCAGTGATCCGAGCGGAAGTCAAACCGAGCCTGTGTTTGATGGCGTCAGGACTGCCGCATTCGATAAATCGATCCGGTAAGCCGAGACGCTGGACTGTGACGCCATTCAGTTTAGCGTCTGAGATCAATTCCAGAACAGCGCTGCCGAACCCGCCGACTATAGTATTTTCCTCCGTGACTATAACGCGTTTGCACCGCGCCGCGGCTTCAAGTATCGGCTCTTCATCGATCGGTTTGGCGAATCTGGCGTTTATTACTTCGACCGCGATTCCGCTCTGACGTAACTCCGCCGCCGCTTCAACGGCGGGGTAGACCGTGGAGCCAAGAGCCACGACCACGGCGTCATTGCCCTGCATCAGAACCTCCGACTCGCCCATGGCCAATATCTCCGGCTCGGATCGAATCCATGGCGTGGGAGCTTCGCCGCGAGGGTAGCGTATAGCGACGGGACCATCGTGTTTAAGCGCCGTGGCCAGCATGTCCCTAAGCTCATTTGCGTCCTTGGGCGCCATAAGCGTCAGACCGGGTATGTGCCTCAGGAAAGACAAATCGAACGCGCCGTGATGCGTAGGCCCATCGTCTCCAACAAGGCCGGCCCTGTCGATTGCGAAAACCACCGGCAGGTTCTGCAAGCACACATCATGGACGATTTGATCGTACGCCCTTTGGAGAAAACTGGAGTAGATTGCGACAACGGGCCGGAATCCACCGGCGGCCAGGCCGGCGGCGAACACGGCGGCGTGTGGTTCGGCTATCCCCACGTCAAAATAACGGTCCGGATAGGCCTCCGCAAATCGAGCCAGCCCCGTGCCGTCCGGCATTGCGGCTGTGATTGCGACAACTGACGTGTCCTTTGCGGCAAGTTCGACCAGCGTCTCGGAGAAAACCCTCGTGTAACTGGCATTGCCGGTGGCTCTCTCGATCTTCCCATCTTCAATATCGAAACCTGGGATGCCGTGGAAAACCCGCGAGTTGTTCTCAGCGTGCTCGTAGCCTTTGCCCTTTGTGGTTAGAACATGAATCAGCACGGGACCGGGTATGGTCTTGCTTTGTTCAAGCAGTTCCAGCATCAACTCTATGTTGTGACCGTCGATTGGCCCCAAATAGGTAAAGCCAAGCTCCTCGAATATGACGCCGCTTTTGGTCGCGACGGCGTGAGTCACGCCATGGTAAATACCTTCCGCCGTCTTGGCGATGGTCTTGCCGCCGACAGGCAGGCGGTCGATCATCGTCTTTGCTTTGGTCTCGATCCGGCGGTAGAGCGGTTGAGTCCGCAGTTTGCTCAAATGAACGGCAAGAGCGCCGACGTTTTCGGCGATCGACATCTCGTTATCGTTCAGGATGATTGTGATATTGGTTTTCAACTCATCGGCGTTGTTAATGCCCTCAAACGCCAGTCCGCCCGTCATGGCGCCGTCACCAAGCACCACTACTATGCGCTCGTTACTCCCTCGCAGATCACGAGCCTTTGCGAAACCAAGGGCCGCAGAAATAGACGTGCTGGCATGACCGGAGCCGAACGGATCGTGCGGACTTTCTTCGCGCCTGGGAAATCCGGCGACGCCGCATTCCTGCCTCAAGTTGCCGAATTGCTTTCGCCTGCCGGTAAGCAGCTTATGAGTGTAACACTGATGGCCGACGTCCCATATAATCTTATCCACTGGGGAATCATAAACCCGGTGCAGCGCAATGGTAAGCTCGATGACGCCGAGGTTCGACGACAAATGCCCGCCCGTCCGCGCAACGGTTTCGATGATCTCCGAGCGAACCTCCGCCGCCAGCGCGTTCAACTGCGCTAACGTCAGCTTATTCAGATCCTCCGGGCCGTTTATCGTATTAAGTATTTCCATCTCACTCATATCGGTTGACGGTTGACAGTTGACAGTTGTTGCATCGGTAGCCTGCTGCCGATGCCGGCGCCAAAGGCGCCGCTACTCCCTCTCCCTCGAACCAAACACTCTCTCCACGGCAGCCAAATCCTCCGGCTTGTCCACATCCTCGCCGATTTCCGCGTATTGCGTGATCACCGCCCGCACTTTGCCGCCCAACATCCGCGACACTGCCGACTCCAGTGCGGTAATATCCACCGCCGCGCGGCAGACAAACTGCGCGGCCAATACCCGCGCCAACACGCCCCAACCAATCAACCCCGCCAACCTAAGCGGCTGCTTCCGGGCTTGATATGCCATTAAAATAACGTCCCGATTCCGCAAAACGAAATCGACGGACACAAGAACCATGTTCCCCCCGGAGAACACACCTTCCTTCAACTTGAGATAAGTCCTCCGCATCTCCGGGTAACATTCGACGCATCTCTCCATCGGAATCACCGGATAACAAAAGTCCGCGCCGGTTTCCAAAGCGCGACCCACAAAATCATCTATGCCCTCACTCGTCACCAGCGGAATATCACAAGTGGCGATTAGAACCGACCGCGCGCCATTCTCCGCCGCCCTTGAAACACCGGCCACCATGTTGCCCAAAAAATCCGAAGTGGGGGGAATCGCCTCATCCAGACCGTCCGCGGTGACATCCCCAACCGCATACACGCGGGAAACCAGCCCCGAACCCTTGAGCGCATCCACTTCCCACTGGAGCATAGCCTTGCCCGCCACGGGAATCATCGCGCGGTTCGTATCTTCCGATGGCCCAAAACCGGCGCCCCCGGCCAAAATCACAACATCAACTGACTGACTCATAATTATATGGTGTTGGGTTGAGGGTTGAGGGAAAGAGAAAGCTGTCAGCAGTTCTATCCTTCGGCTTGTTCTTTGAAGCCGAAGCCTGAACCGTTGTTTCGGGATTTGAGTGGAGCGAAGCGGAATGGAAATCCCGAAACAAGCCACGGATGTAATGTTGAATGTTGAAGGAGAGCGTGGCGCAAGCAATACCTTAAACATTCAACCTTCAACCTTCAACTATCCCTCGACTCCCTCCCATCCGCGTTTATCTGCGTTCATCCGCGGTTAAATTTTGGACGCTAATCGCCCGATAAACCCTCTGATACTTCCCCTTCAAAACCTCATACGCCGCATCGCAAACCCCGGCGTCCATAAAAACCCCAAAAACCGCCGACCCGCTACCAGCAAGCATTGCATTTTCGGCGCCAAGACCTGCCATCTCGCCTCTTATTTCAGCAATTTCCGCGAATTCGGCCTCGACGACCTCCTGAAAATCATTACGCATATTACGAACAACATCTTGCCTATTGCCACCGCGCACAGCCTCCGCGACAGCGCGACTTGCGAAACGCCGACCGTTGCTTCGGTAGCCTGCTGCCGAAGCCGGCGCCTGCGGCGCCGAATCCCCCTCCCCTTTAGGGGAGGGCTGGGGTGAGGGTGAGAATCCCCCCTCTCCTTTCAGGAGAGGGCTGGGGTGAGGTCTCTCTAAACTCTCAACTCTCAACTCTAAACTCCCGTATGCCCATGCGGTCGATACACCCACATCCGGCTTCACGATCACATAATCAAGCAAAACGTTCGGCAGCGGCTCCACAATCTCCCCACGGCCAGAGACGAACACCGTACCGCCAACCAAAAACAATGGCGCGTCCGACCCCACACCCGCGCAAATGCGATGCAGCCCCGCCTCATCTAGCGGACGGCCAAACAGATCGTTCAACCCTCTAACGGCAGCCGCCGCGTTACTGCTTCCGCCGCCAAGCCCCGCCTGCATCGGGATGGCCTTCTCGATCATAATGTCAACGCCGACCGACTGCCCGGCAGCCTCAAGAAACATTACGCAGGCGCGATAAGCAAGGTTCCCCTCGCCCGACGGAACCGCCGGGTCGGAGGTCCGAACCGAGATTTGGCCGTCATCCCGCCGCGCAATGGTCACACAATCGTGAAGGCTGATCGTTTGGACGACGCTTTCGATATTATGATAACCGTCGGGGCGTTTATCGAGGACATCCAGCGCAATGTTGACTTTGGCAAATGAGCGAATGTTTATGCTTTTCATAGGGAGGCTCAAAACCGTAGCTTACTAAGCCAGTCTAGCGCCGGGATGGGGGGATTGTCAAACTTGATGAAGGGGGCATCCGGTGAACGGTGTTTGGAACGCTAACTCCTCAACATATCTTGGCATAATTAAAGACGGCGTTTGTAAATGGGCCAAAAGTAAGAGATGCTACCAAAACCACCTCGATATAAAACAACTTCCAATGCTCCAAATTGTTATGATACAATATGAGATGGAAGATTTTATAATTTAGCGCAAAGTTATCATTGGAATAGGAGTTATGGTACTCGTCCTAAAACAATTCAGGTTGTAGCTTATGAATTTCTTCGACCTGCAATTCTGTAATATTATTAGGTGGGGTGAAATTAACAACTAGGATCTCTTTATTGACGACACGTGTATTATCATTTTTTTTCACATCCATGCCTGATGCAGACTGAACAGACACGATGTAATGGTAATCATCAAACATAGCCCTGACTTCCTGTGTGTCGTATGAAGAATAAATCCACTTGCAATCAGATCGTTTTAGCCTATCAACAAGTTCTTGGTGTTCTTCGAAAGATCGCATATTATGGGCATAGTTGCATCCATTGTCTGGATATGGGGGATCAACATACATTACTGTGCCTTTGCGATCATAGCGGTCTATACATTTGCGCCAATCTAGGCATTCGATTATTACATTACGTAAACGACTATGGACTGGCTTTATCCGGTTCTTAAGGGTGTTAAGTGCACCAATTAGACGATTGCCACCGCCGCCATCAGTAATGCTTGTTTGGAATCTGGGGTAGTTTAATTCTCCTCCCCAACCTGCCATGATGAGATAATAAAAGCGGTGTGCACGTTTAACAGGTGTTAACTCATTAGCGTTCTGATTTGCCAATCGTTCGAATTCAGAGCGGGCTACGAGTTCCCATTCAAATGACTCAATCAATTGTTCAGGACACTCTTTTACAACCTTGAAAAAATTTACCAGGTCTTCATCAATGTCGTTTAAAATCTCAACAGGGCTTGGAGGTTTGCCAAATAACACCCATGCTGCGCCTGCGAATGGCTCGACATAGCATGTGTGCTCTGGAATTAGCTCAAGTATGTACTTACGCAATCTTGACTTTCCGCCAACCCATCTAAACGGACTGTTTATCATCTGATAGCTATCTGGTTTATATGTGGTTGTCAATTTGGCCTTCCTCTGAGTCGCAAAATGTCTCTACTAGAGACATTCTATCACGTAGGTGATTAATTGTCAAGAAGTAGAATTCGATATTTTGGGGGAAAATTGCACGCACTTAGGGTGCAAAGAGGACTTACCTTGAAAGAGCTGGCGCAGTCTCTGGGTCATACGTCACATAGTTATATAAGTGAGTTAGAGGCTGGCAAGAAAGCGCCGACTGCGGAATTAGTATTGAATGTTGCTTTACTGTTTGGCGTAAGCACGGACGTTCTACTCCGTGACGAGATGAATTTGGATAATGACGAATTGAATAAGCTGGGAGAAGGCTAATGTTCTTACCATTCGCACATCGTGTGCCTACAAACAGAGAAATCGAGCGAATTCGATTAATTCTAAGCACATATCAAGATGGAACAGGGATGCTGGCTATAGCAGAATCAAGTAGAACAATTCCTGGATGGCGTGATTTTGAACGTAGTGTCGCACTCGCACTAGGCGGCACTTGCGCAGAAAGCAAAGCCGTTTTTGACGTTACTCTAAGCGATGATAATGCTTTCAATTACGGTATATCTTGTAAAATGAGAAGGGAGTTAGATCGCATACGCAATAAAGATGGACGGGTTACAGTAGAGGTGTCGAACTCAAATTCCAAGTTTTGGGAACACCTTGCAACAATCGGAATCGATCATTCCAATTATATGGAGCGGCCGCAGGAAGTTGGCATAGCTATAACAAATTTAGTGCATTCATGGCATCACGCAGAAAGCAAATCGCTGAATATTGATCTATCTGGTAGTTGCTATCTAGTCCTATCGTATAACAAATCTGGAATGTATCAACTTCATCAATTCAATTTGAACCTGTTTAATCCTAGTAATTTAGAATGGAATTGTCCAGTTGGACCACGGGGAGCGTCACGCTTAGTTGGTAACGATGACGAGGGCATAATAATAGAATGGTATATGAATTCAGGTGGACAGCTGAAGTATTATCCACCTGAAGGCAATGCTATTTGGAAATCAGAGATATTTTATTTGGAGCCTTTGCCTGATATTACAGAAGGAATTCTCCGAAAAGTAGACTCATACTATCCCAAATTATGGGCGGATGCAAACAGAACACGCTGAACCTGCAGATTCCTGATCCTTTCTATGCTTGGGGACACGCTTTTCTATACTTCGGGACACGCTTCCCGTCCCAAACCTCGCAACCAGCTAACTCCCCGCACCATCCCATTTCGTGTCTTTCACGCTAGAGTTATCAATACTGAATAGCTTATTCTATATGGAACTATGCAAATGGGTATATCGATCTTAGGTAACCAACTGTCGATGCAGACAAGCGCGGCTAAATTGACAACCTGTGTTGATGTGATATTATGAGTATGCAAGCTGATTTTAGCTTAGTATTGGAGGAGATGAGATGAAAACCCCATCGAATGATACATTGAGATTACGATTCAATGTACTCGTCGAGGGTCAGCCGGATGGTAATTTCATGGCGCACTGCCTGGAGTTGGACCTGGTTGCCGAGGGCAATACATTAGAGCAGGCTTGCAGTGAGATCATGAATGTTATAGATGTGCATGTTCGCACGTGTATCGAAAACGATAATATGGAGCATTTGTTCTTCCCGGCTCCAAAAGAGGTATGGGAGAGACTTGGCGCAATACAAGCCAAGATGTCTCGATGCACTCGTGATACCATTACGCACACGGTTCCTGATAGCCACCAACATAAATTCCGCAAAGTAGAGGTCGATCAGCTCTGTTATGCCTAAGTCGCTCAAATTCGTTGTTTCGGGGAACCCTCTCCCCGAAACCCCTGCTGTGCGAGGGTCTCCCGACCCCGCGCCGAAACCGACCGAAGGTCTCCACTCCCTCCCCACCACCCAAAACCCAACACCCATCACCCACCCCAACCGCCTGTTCGCTAAAATACCACAAAAATCCCCCAGAAATATACCGCCAGTACCGATGTCAAAATGCCCTCTGACAGGTACATGTACATGGGAGAGAAAAATCAGTGATGAGTAACGAGCGATGAGCGATGAGTCAAACCAACAACTATCAACCATCAACTAACAAGGCTGGCAGCTATAAAGAGCTTTCCGGCCATCTGTGTTTATCTGTGTCCATCTGTGGTTAAAGAGTCCTTTCACGAGGGAGAGAGGCGGAAAATAAAAAAGTCACTAAAACGAATTATCTCCACGCTCAACTTGAGCGTGAAATCGTTTTGCAGGAAGCGTTAAAACACGGGTGAAAATGGGTTGGAACGAATTAGCCGCTAGAGGCCGTTGTTTCGGGATTTGAATGGAGCGCAGCAGAATGGAAATCCCGAAACAACGGAACTCTAAACTAAATCAGGGGGAGGTCATAAAATCACCTCAACGCTTTCCGTTCAGTCTTTTCCACTGTAACCCTTGGATGTGTATCGTTGAGGTCATCCTCAATATAATCGTGCTCGAAGAACCTCAGCCCAGTTCCGCCGTGGCCCTGGCCGGTCAGGATGTCTATATCGCCATCCCCGTTCCAGTCTTTGGCGTCAACGCCGGAGATGGTCATATCCGTCCAGGCTCTCAGCAGCTCGATCCCTTCTCTCGGCCAGGCGAACTCCGGTTCTTTGCCGGGACCGCTGTCACCAGTGTTTTGGTAAAGCCGAATGACGTTTTCAAATTCGGCTGAGATGAAGTCTTTTTTGCCGTCGCCGTCCCAGTCTGCATAGGAACCCAAGTTCGGCCTGGTGCAGTTTATAGGGCTTACACCTATGTCGATGCCGGTCATCACCCATTTGGGATAGGCCAATACCGGTTCCGAATCAGTCCCAATGTTCTTATAGAACAAGAGTCCTCCCTTTTTGGCATTGCCAAGGAAAGCAGGCCAGTCGTATTGTCCATTCTGATTGCCTGCTATAGCCTGGCCGTAGATAACGTCCTTCTTCCCGTCGTTATCCCAGTCGCAGACAAGAACGCTGCACCAATAGGTCCCCCTGAATTCCTTTCCATTTGCCTGTATCTTAGTTCCCGTCCCGAAGGATGGGTTGGAGTCAGTTCCCTGATTCAGGTATATCGTCAGATAGCCGCTTTGGTCCGCGACCAGTATGTCTTTCTTGCCGTCGTTGTTCCAATCGCAAATGTCGGACCGCACCGACCCTCCATCATGTTGCAGCAGACACTCATTATCCGTGAAGATCGGGTTCAAGTTGTTCGTCGTATTGCGGAAATAGTAGAACGTGTGTCTCTCACCACCTGCGATGAGATCGGTTTTGCCGTCGTTATTCCAGTCACAAACGCGCAGGGTGTTCTGGCGGACGGCGTCACATATTTGGAAATCCTCGGTGTATGGACAGCCGTTGAGAGCGTCTCTCTCTTCAAACCTTGGATTTGTCTTTGAGCCGATGTTCTTATAAAACCTCGCGTAAGATCTGCGTTTGCCCTCCTTAGCCGTGGTTTCCCAAAGATTACCGTCAACATAGTCAAGCAGGCCGTCACCGTCGAAATCGGCGACACTGATTCCATCATGCCCGCCGGTGCAGCTTTGCAAATTCTCACCATCGCCAAAGACCGGCTTGGTCCGCGTTCCAGTGTTTCTATAAAGCCAGGGGCCGCCACCCTGCGCCGAGACAAATAGGTCAATATCTCCGTCATTGTCTATGTCGGCGCATTCTGCCCTAATGCTGCTATATGCTATCTGCTTGCCATCGGCCATAACAGGCTCGGCATCCGCAAACCGCATATCGGCGAGGCTTTTACCTTTTCCAATATTTTTGTGAAAAAACAGCTTGCCGTCGCCGCCAACCAGCAGATCGTTCTTCCCATCACCGTCCCAATCAACAACAGTCGCCGCGGGAAACCAAGCCCCGCCTATATTTTTGCCCGACTCGGTCTTCAGAGTACCCCTGTCAATGAGTTTTGGCTGGCCGCCGCGAACCGTGACGTTCTCAAAAAGCGCGATACTGTCCGTATACGCACTGTCACTGAACCCACAGAATAAATCCTGATCGCCATCTTTATCCCAGTCGGCGAATTCCAATACAGCCCAGCTTCGGTTATTTCCACCGTTTCGAGGGAGCATAAACAGGCTGCCGCCGGAGGTCATTTTGCCTCTGTCGATGAACTTGTTTCCGCCGACGTTCTCGTAGCAGTAGATAAACGGTTCCGTCGTGACTTTGAACAGGTCCTGGTCGCCGTCGCCATCGAAGTCGCAGAAGTCGTCCATGTGGCTCGCGCCTATCTCGCGCCTGGAGTAACCGATCCTGAAATAGTCCCCGTCTCCAACAAGGCCGGCGTATCTCATAGGCTTGCCAAATTTTGACTTCTTAGTGTCGAAGTATACGGCCACTTTGTTGCAGGTTTCATTTGGCAGAGTGAAGTTGAGCGTGACGTAGCCGACTCCGTAGTATTTATCTATTCTATGGGGAAGGAGATATTTCTCATATCCCTTTCTAGTGGAGTCAAAGACTCTTGGCTTACCGGATGGGTCATAAGCCACTACTTCTATCGTGTTTTCATCAAATGAGCCTTTGGCGCCCATATCCGCCAGAGTCTGGACGAAGTTGACGTTCACGGAAACCGGCGAATTGGACCTCCGTATGCCGCGAGAATCGACTGTTAGCAGAATGCGGTAATGGTTCGGCGACACCCAGTTCAGCGCCGGACCGGCGGCCAATATGGATGAAGCTGTCAGCAATAACAAAAGCGTAATATATAACAAGTTCGGTCGTTTTATCATGTTATCTTCTCCTAATATCACTCTTGATGAGTACGATTTAACCTCCCCCAACCCCTCCTTCGTAAGGAGGGGAGCTACGGCGCTTCCCCCCTTACGAAGGAGGGATTGGGGGGGGTATTGCTCACTAACTCTGAACTGTTACCTCTTAATGTTGCGACACAGTTCCAACCGTCACCACGGGGAAGGTCTTATTGACAAAGTCGTTTATATAGTCCCTTTCGAAGAACCTGACCCCGCTGCCGCCGTGGCCCTGGCCGGTGACGATGTCCAAATCTCCATCTCCGTTCCAGTCTTTGGCGTCCGCGCCTGAGACGAGCATTCCTGTCGTCGGCTGGACTAAAACCACTCCAACGGGATCGGCAAATTCCGGCTCTTGATTGGCGCCGCCGGGGCCGATGTTTTTGAACAGCCGTATTTGATGTTCGAACTCGCTCATGATTAGGTCGTTCTTGCCGTCGCCATCCCAATCCACGAACGATCCCGCGCCGGGACGCTGCCAGTAGGGGGTATCGCCTTTGTCGTTCGGGCCGAAGGCGACTCGCTTGCCCGCCGCCAACTCAGGCGATTCATTCGTTCCGACATTTTTGAAGAAGACGAAGTAGTCGCTGTTGCCGATGAAGTCTTTCTTGCCGTCGTTGTCCCAATCGCAAGTGAGAATGCCGCCGCCGATGCCGCCGAATGTTTCACCTTTCAACTCAAGCGGCTTTCCAGGAGCGAGCATGGGATTCTGGTCAGTTCCCTGGTTGAGATAAAGTAGCAGGCCTGCGTTACTGTCCAGGACGATAAGGTCCTTTTTACCGTCGTTGTTCCAGTCAGTCACCTCGGGTTTGGCGTAGCCGAGGTAGTTGACGTTGTGGAAGCCGCGCAGGATTTGGCCACCGGCTTTCAGTTTCTCGCCCGTTGCGAAGATGGGGAACAGGTTGTTGGTCGTGTTTTGGAAGTACCAAATGAAGCCGTCAGTGTCTCCCACGATCAAGTCGGTCAGACCGTCGCTGTTCCAATCAACGGCGCGCGGGCGGTTCTGTCGGACGGCGTTGCAGGGCTGGAAACCGAGCGTGTAAGGAGAGCCTTTGCCGGCAAATCTTTGCTCGAACCTGGGATGCTTCTTCGTCCCTACGTTTTTGTAGTAACAGCCATAGAAGCGGGGTT
Organism: Armatimonadota bacterium; assembly: GCA_030650495.1. Taxonomy (GTDB): domain Bacteria; phylum Armatimonadota; class UBA5829; order UBA5829; family JAUSEB01; genus JAUSEB01. The sequence goes on from JAUSEB010000210.1 coordinate 11,029, forward strand.
GGTTGTCGAATTGGGCGCGTTCCCAATAGCGTCCCGCGACGATGTCGAGAAGGCCGTCGCGGTCGAAGTCGGCGACTTTCACGCCGGAATGGGCGTCGAGAAATGAGAAATAGATGAGCGTGCGCCCGATGGTAAACACGGGATTTGTCTTTGTGCCGACGTTCTCATACCAATAGATGTGGCCGTGCTGGGAGCCGGTGAAAAGATCGAAGTCGCCGTCAGCGTCAATATCGGCGCATTCGGGGCGGCCTGTAGAAACCACCAGATCGACCCCGTTCGCCTTGACTCGGACGCCGTCGGCGAACTTCATATTAGCAATGTCTT
>JAUSEB010000118.1 GCA_030650495.1 Armatimonadota bacterium
CTTTTTGAACACTCCCTCTTTGAAGCCGAAGATAAGTTTAATGTTTAATGTTGAAAGAGAGCGTGCCGGCGGCAATACCTTCAACATTCAACCTTCAACTATCCCTCGACTCCCGCCTTCACCTTCTGCTCCTTGAATGCCAGCAGGAACGCTATTGCGCATGCCACTGTAAGGAAACATGGAACAAGGAAAAGCCCCTGCCAATTAACCGTCTGGTTGTAAGTGAAAAGATCGCGAATCGTGCCCGTGAATAGGCTGCCCAGACACCGTCCAAGCCCTAAGATAACTATAGCCATTAAGCTTTGAGCCGATGCCCTGATGTCCTTGGGGGCTACAGTGTCCACATAGATAAACCCTACAACAAAAAAGAACACGTAGCAAAAACCGTGGAGTGTCAGGGAAGCAATCACCAGTGATTTGATAGGCAGCAGAGCGAATATGGCGTATCGCAAGGGCCACGCGATGGCTCCGATAGCCAGCATTTTACGCGCTCCTATTTTGGGCAGCAGCCTTGGAAGCAGAATCGCCATAACTATGATCTCAGCGGCCTGCGCGACCGTCATCACCCAAGGTATCAAACCGTCCGAGATTCCAAGATGCGCCAGGAACGGGGCTGTGAGCATATAGTAGAACTCCAACTCCGTGCCGACTATGAAAGAGATCACCATAAACACTGTGAAGTTTCTGTTTTTGAAGAGCTTCAGAGCCTCCAGGAATGCGAATGGGTTGGCTCCTTCCTTCTTAGGAGGAGTGTTCGGAAGCGCAAAGCTGAAGACGCCGAGAACGATTGCGGCCAGTCCGGATAATACTAATAGATCCGCTTTGGCCCCGGCCAGGCTCATCACCGCATGCGCGCCGTTGGCGAATGGCGTCAGAATGAAGTCGACGCCGGTCATCGCGGTCGAGAGGGACTTCCATGCGCCGGATGTGGGAATTCCACCGAATCCGCCCCGCGCCGATGACAATACCCACCCGGCGACTATCCACCCGATAGTTCCCCAAACGCGAAGGCCGCCGAACTCCCTTTCAGGGTCTTTCATATGGTTGAAGCAGATTGAATTGGATAGCGCGAGAGTCGGGGCGTAGAAGAACGAAAACGCCGCCATAAGCCAGATAATCCCCGCGAAGCCCGTTTGTGTCGACATAGCTATCATCGAAATTCCGGCAAGCATATGGAGAATCGCCATCACTCGCTGTGTCGGCGCCCAGCGATCCGCTATCTGGCCGAAAAGAGTAGGGGATATGATAGTCGCCAGAGGCAGAAGAGCAAATATCCATCCCATTTGCGCGCCTGAAAAGCCAAGATGAGTCGCATCTATCCCGCCCTGTGGATTGGGTCCAAGATAAGTTCCCAATACCGGCGCCCATGCTCCCCAAATCGCGTATTGTAAAAACATCATTAAGCCCAAACGCAATCGTATGCCCAAAGTGAAGTCTCCTTTGTAGAAAGCGATCACCAACATCTCATTCGATTGCATTGGACGAGATTCCTGTATTATTGTGAAGGAGTAGAGAGTAGCTGTCAGCTGATAGCTACTTTTTCTGTGTTCTTCCCTGACTGATCGCACTCATAAATACCATACGCCTGCCCGGGTGCACGCCAAGATTGTGGTATCGATGTAGGGGCGCAAGCATTCCCTCGCCGATAACGTATTTCGCATCGGATTTCGTCGGGAATGCTTCGCCCGAACACCCAAGCCGGGTTAAGCATTTGCGGCTAATACGCCAAC
>JAUSEB010000217.1 GCA_030650495.1 Armatimonadota bacterium
AATGGGTATTGACGCTACGAAGAAATGGCCGAGCGAAGGCTTCACGCGCGAGTGGCCGCAGGATATCAAGATGACGCCTGAGATCAAGGCAAAAGTAGACAGGCTCTGGAAGGAATTGGGGCTTTAGATATGACACCGAAACGGCTGGTTGTCGCAATAACGGGGGCGAGCGGGAGCGTTTACGCTATATCCGCTTTACGCCATTTGGTATCGCATTACCACCAAATCTATGTGATAGCTTCCGACAACGCACGCGGCATAATGCGGGACGAATTGGGCTCTGATGACATTCCCGCCCTTGTTGGAATGCCGGATAATTTGACGATGCTGGACAACTCTGATCTCGCCGCCCCTCCGTCCAGCGGGTCGCATCAGTATGATGGAATGGTCATCGTTCCCTGCTCGATGGGAACCGTAGGCCGGGTAGCCGCCGGAGTATCCCAAGACCTCATCAGCCGGGTAGCGGACGTTTGCCTCAAAGAGAAGCGGAAGCTGATACTAGTCCCGCGAGAGGCCCCGTTAAGCGTAATCCACCTTGAGAATTTGCTCGAATTGGCGCAGGCTGGGGCTACGGTAATTCCCGCGTCGCCGCCGTTTTATCACAAGCCAAAGTCGATAGACGACCTCGTGAGCGCAATCACCGCCCGCATTCTCTCCCAACTCGGTATCGAACAGGATTTGATGCAAGAATGGAACGGGTGAGCAAGCAGCCTATGATTTGCCGCCTGGCGCGAAGAATATGGATCATCCTGGAGATGATTAAGTTCGAGCACACGCTGTTCGCCATGCCGTTTGCGCTAATTGCCATGGTAGTTGCGGCAAATGGCTTCCCAACTTGGAATATAATCGGCTGGATAATCGCCGCTATGGTCGGCGCCAGAAGCGCGGCGATGGCGTTCAATAGAATAGCGGATTTGGAATTCGACCGCCTGAACCCCCGCACCGCTAACAGAGCCTTGGTCACGGGCATCGTCTCGACCGCCCAGACTTGGATTTTCACACTCGTGTGTATAGGTCTGTTTACCTTTGCCTCATATAAGTTGAACAGACTAGCGTATATGCTGTCGCCAATCGCTTTGTTTGTGATACTGGGCTATTCGTTCACCAAGCGGTTTACCGCCTGGTCGCATATAGTGTTAGGATTTGCGCTGGCAATCGCCCCATCGGGAGCCTGGATAGCCGTTCTGGGTAGATTAGATTTGGCTCCGATGATCCTAAGCGCGTCGGTCGTCTTCTGGACCGCCGGCTTCGACATTATATACTCATTGCAAGACGTGGAGTTCGACCGAAAAATAGGACTGCGCTCCTTGCCGCAGACATTCGGTCCAAATGCGGCATTATCGATTTCGCGGCTGATGCACGCGTTGATGGCGGCGGCATTAGTTTGGTTTGGGCAAATAGCTCATCTTGGAGCATATTACTTCGCAGGTTGTGCTGTTGTCGCATTATTCTTGATTTATGAACACTCTATAATCTCGCCTTCAAATATAAAGAAGGTTAATTCCGCGTTCTTCACGATGAACGGCTTCGTCAGCGTGGGACTGTTCGTATTCGTTCTACTGGACTTGTTTTTAAGATGATTGAATTGATTCGACAATCGGATGTTGGCGATATTCTGCTGAAAGCGCTGGACGGAGATAGGCTGACTTTCGAGGACGGCGCGCGGCTGTTTCAGTCAAATGATTTTCACGCAATCGGCTGGGCGGCGGATCAAATCCGGCGGCAAAAGCACGGAGTCAATACCTATTACATTGCAAATCGCCACATAAACTATACTGATATTTGCAAAAACCGATGCCAATTCTGCGCTTTTTCAAGAAGTGAAGGTGAGCCGGGAGCGTATGTTCTGACCGTTGATGAAATTATTGAGAAATCCCGCGATTTATGGGCGGAACTGCGGTTCTCAGAACTGCATATAGTCGGCGGCCTGCATCCAACACTTCCATTTAGCTACTATATTGAGATGTTGTCGGCTCTGAAATCGGAGTTTCCGGCGGTTCATCTGCAAGCGTTTACCGCGGTTGAAATAGCCCACTTGGCTGATATTGCTAAACTGAGTGTAAGCGGCTGTTTGAGCGAATTGCGGGATGCCGGATTGGGATCACTTCCCGGCGGCGGTGCGGAGGTCTTTGCCGAGCGAGTTCGGGAGAGCGTTTGCCCGGAGAAAATGAGCGGCGCCGAATGGTTGAAAGTGATGCGTGAGGCGCATAAGCTCGGCGTTAGAAGCAACGCGACAATGCTCTACGGTCATATCGAGACGCCGGAGGAGAAGGTCGATCACCTATTGCGATTGCGCGAGTTACAAGACGAAACCAACGGCTTCCTGTGTTTTATTCCACTTCGTTTCCACCCGGAGAATACGCGGCTGGCGTATTTGGCCCGTCCGACCTCGGGTATTGAGGATTTGAAAACAATCTCCATTTCGCGTCTGATGCTCGACAATTTCCCGCACATAAAGGTTTTTTGGATTATGTTGGGGGTCAAAACGGCGCAGGTGGCGCTGAGCTATGGGGCGGACGACTTCGACGGGACGGTCGTCGAGGAGAAGATCACACACAGAGCGGGAGCAGCAACGCCGCAGGGGCTTGCAGTCAGTGATATTCGCCGGCTTATAGAGGAGGCCGGACTCAAGCCGATAGAGCGGGACACACTGTATCAGGAGGTCAAACGTGCCGGTTCTCGGCTGCCTGCCGTTTCTTAACGTAAAGCCGTTATCTTATTTGCTGGAGAACGAGGCTCTGCCGGATGGATGGAGCCTGCGTTACGCGCCGCCCTCTGAACTTGCGAAGTTACTGCAGGCGGGCGAAATATGCGCCGCCCCTGTATCCAGCTTCGAGTGCCTTCAAAATCCAAATCTAAAAATAATCCCCGACATCTGTATTGCATCGCGTGGAGCAGTAAAAAGCGTATTGCTCTTTAGTAAAGTCCCTATGGAGAAGCTGTCTTCGTTGGCTCTCGACTCCGGTTCGCTCAGCGGCGCGGCGATGCTCAAGATAATCCTTGCCGAGAGCTATGGCGCAACGCCGGAATTTGTCGCATGCGAACCCGATATCGATCTTATGCTCGACAAGTGCGACGCAGGCCTGCTCCTTGGCAACGCGGCAATGCAAGCCAATGCTCGGATCGGCTCAGATATACACGTAATGGACTTGGGCGAAGAGTGGCTGCGATTGACCGGCCTGCCCGCAGTGTTCGCGGTCTGGGCGGTAACGGCATGTGCGCCGCTTGCTGAGTTGATCCCAATTCTCCAGAAATCGAAAGCTGCCGGGATGCGAGCAGTTAGGGAGATAGCGGAAGCCGAATCCAATAAGATCGGCCTGTCATTTGATGTATGCTACGACTATCTTGCCAATGTAATGATCTACGATATGAGGCCGGCGGAATTGGAAGGACTGAAAATGTTCGCTTGCAAAGCTTATGAACATGGCCTGCTGAATGCTCCGGCGGAATTGCTGTTTGCTGAGTCGGATTCAGCAGTGGGGGAGCGTTCATAATGAAAGCGTTGTCAAAAGCGTTATCAAGCGAGCGGCTCGCATTCGAGGAAATATCGGTGTTATTTGACAACGCAAGTCTGCCGGAACTTGGCCTTGCCGCCGACGAAGTTTGCAAAAGATTTCACCCCGAACCTATACGAACATACGTCATAGACCGCAATATCAACTACACGAATATCTGCGAGTCCGGCTGCCGGTTTTGCGCATTCTTTAGAAAACCTGGAAGTCCTGATGGCTATGTGTTGAGTTCCGATCAAGTTCTGGAGAAAGTACGTGAAGCGGTCGAGCTTGGCGCAACGCAGATACTTATGCAGGGCGGGCTGAATCCTGACCTGAAACTCGATTATTACGAAGGGCTTTTAAGCGCTATCAAATCGGCTTATCCAGCTGTGCAAATACACTCTTTCAGCGCGCCGGAGGTTTCTTACATCGCCCGCCTTTCGGGATTGACGACAGTGGAGACGCTTACGAGATTAAAAAACGCTGGATTGGGTTCGCTTCCGGGCGGAGGCGCCGAGATATTGGTAGATTCAGTCCGGGGCAAAGTCAGTCCGGGCAAGTGTTCAGCGGTGGAGTGGCTGAAAGTGATGGAGGAGGCCGCAGGCTGTGGACTTCGGGCCACGGCTACTATGATGTTCGGGCATGTCGAAACGTTTGAAGATAGAGTGCGGCATCTTATGGCAATACGCGATTTGCAGGACCGGACGGGCGTATTCACCGCTTTCATCCCGTGGACTTACCAACCCGGCAACACGGATTTAGGCGGTTCGTCCGCGGGCGGTCATGACTATTTGCGCACTCTTGCGATTTCGCGTTTGGCTTTAGACAACGTCGAGAACATCCAAGCTTCCTGGGTGACTCAGGGCGATAAGATGGCTCAGATAGCGCTCAGGTTCGGCGCGAACGACATAGGA
>JAUSEB010000229.1 GCA_030650495.1 Armatimonadota bacterium
GAGGGAGTGTTCAAAAAGTCCCATATACTTGTAGCCTAGGGCCTTGTGCCCGTCAATTCACGCTCAAGTTGACTGCAATATGACGCCCACAAGGGGCTAGGCTACGGTTTTTGAACACTCCCAAGAACAAGCCGAAGGATAAAAAGCTGATAGCTGACAGCTGAAAGCTGTCAGCTTCCAAATAGGAGGTTTATAATTGTTAGGTAATACAATTGGCAGACTTTTCAGGGTGACCACGTGCGGTGAGTCGTACGGCGACGCTCTTCTGGCGATAGTCGATGGCGTTCCGGCGGGTATGGACCTGAGCGACGCGGATATACAGGTAGAGCTTGACCGCCGCAGGCCGGGGCAGACGCCTCTCGATTCGCCTCGCAAAGAGACCGATCAGGTCAAGATTGTCTCAGGACTGATGTGGGGCAAGACCACAGGCGCGCCTTTAGGCATGATTATTTACAACGTTGACCGGCACGATATTCACGTCCAGCAATATCGCGACGTAAAAGATTTGATTCGCCCCGGCCACGCGGAGTACACATTCTTCGTTAAGTATGGTGAAAACGCCGATTGGTGCGGAGCCGGACGCGCGAGCGGACGCGAAACGTGTATGCGCGTCGCCGCGGGCGCGGTCGCGAAGAAGATTCTAGCCAGTGAAGGGATCAAGGTCATAGGCTACACCAATTCCTGCATGGGAATACAGGCCGAGAATATTCCGCCATTTGAGAAAATCGAGGAAGAAGCCCGCAAGAACATGATAATCTGCCCCGATCAGGAAGCCGCCGAGAAAATGATCGCCCGCGTTTTGGAAATCAAAGAAGAGGGCGAGACTGCGGGTGGTTCGATTGAGATAATCATTCGCGGCGTTCCCGCCGGGCTTGGGGAGCCGGTATTTGACAAGCTAAACGCCTGTCTCGCTCACGCCCTGATGAGCATAGGCGCTATAAAGGGTCTGGAGTTCGGCGCGGGTTTCAAAGTCGCCGAGATGAAAGGCTCCGAGTGCAATGATATACCATACCTCGACGAAGGCAAGAGGGTGCGGTTCAAAACGAACAACTCAGGAGGGTTCCTCGGCGGTATCTCCAATGGCGAAGATTTGGTGATGAGGCTTGCCGTAAAGCCGACTCCAACCGTCTCCGTTGACCAGCAGACCGTGGACATGGAGCGAATGGAGGAGGCGAAGCTGGGCGCTATCACCCGGCGCGACCCGACTCTTTTATCAAGAATCATACCAGTGGCGGAATCCATGGCCGCAATCACGATAGTAGACCACTTGATGATGTGGCGCGGTTACGACAGCATGCAGAAGTTCGAACACAGGTGGAAATAGAGGGAGTCGAGAGATAGTTGAAGGTTGAATGTTGAAGGTATTGCTTGCGTCACGCTCACCTTCAACATTACATCCGCGGCTTGTTTCGGGATTTCCATTCCGCTGCGCTCCATTCAAATCCCGAAACACCGGCAAGGTATTGCCTACAACACGATCTCCTTCAACATTAAACATTCAACTTATCTTCGGCTTCAAAGAACAAGCCGAAGCATCGGACTCATCGCTCGTTACTCATCGCTCATCGCTGCCTTTCCCTTCCCTCAACCCTCAACCAACAACATGAGAATCAATGCCTCCAGGTATATTGCCTGGAGGCTTTTTGTTGCCACAGACGCTGGTATATACATGAATACTGGCATATACCTATTTCGCGGAACGAGCCAAATTTGGCTCGGCAGCGGTTTTGATTTCACAAATCCGATAAGTTTGCCGGATTTTGTGCTTGCCAAAGTGAATATTATTGCTGATAGGCTATTGACAAGTTTCGCGCCAGAGTGGTATACTTTACTAGCCAGTGAGTACCGGCAATCCACGAAACGCCCCCGGCGCTGGAGGATATGTGAACATCAACGAGTCGGCCCTTCCAGGCTATCGCCGTGTTAAGCAAATATTGTTTCAACAAATCACTGAAGGCGGCCTCAAGCCGGGTGATAGAATCATTTCAGAGCGCGCGCTTGCGGAGTCTCTCGGCATCAGCAGGTTGACGGTAAGCCGGGCGATCGGCGAATTAGTCAACGAAGGGTTGCTCAAGCGGCGCCATGGCAGCGGCACGTATGTGGCTGACTGGCGAAGCCGGACTCCGACGGTCAAGACCGGTCATATCGGCCTTGTGCTGCCGCACACAACGGACGTTCCATCAAGCGAGCTGATAAGGGGAGTGACTACCGCTCTGCGCGGGACGGGTTACCACACTATTTTCGCCGATTCCGGCAACAAGCTGGAACAAGAGGCTGAGCTTCTTAACTCGCTTAGGAAAGACCAGGTTGACGGTCTGATAATCATGCCCGTCGATCATGTTGCGGACATCCCTATTTTCCAGGAGATGACTTACTCAGGCCTCCCATTTGTATTCGTGGACAGGTTCGTTCCCAACGTCGAATGCGACTATGTCGTAACGGACAACCATTGGGCGTCTTTCCAGGCGACCAAGTGGCTTATCGAACGCGGTCATCAGCGCATTGCGCACTTCACAATTTTCAACTCAAAAAGCTCGGTGGTTTGCCAGAGGCTGCAAGGATACTTTGACGCGCTCACCCACTTTGGGATTCCCCATGATCCTGATCTTCTCTGCCCGCCTTCCGTTTACGAACACAGAGTGCTTGCCTACAAACACGCGCTCAGCTACGTCCGCAACCTTCCGGAGCCGGCAACCGCTGTATTTGCAATGAATGACACTGTTGTGTGGTCTACACTTCAGGCTGTGGCCGACCTGGGTCTGAGAATGCCGGAGGACGTCGAGATGGCTGGCTTCTTTGATAGCGGAGGCCACGTCGGCATCAACGCGTCTTTCTTGAAAGTCGTACAGCCGTTTTTCGAGATGGGCCGGACGGCGGCGGAAATCCTCATTGACGCGATAAACAACCGCGGAGAACACGAGATTCAGAGAAAACAACTGAAGCCGTCCCTTGTCGCAAGTGGCGTGCCCCTGACAGTCGTTAGCGATTCGGCGGTGGATATTTAGTTGATGGTTGAGGGTTCTATACTTCGGCTTGTTCTTGGGAGTGTTCAAAAACCGTAGCCTAGCCCCTTGTGGGCGTCATATTGCAGTCAACCTGAGCGTGAATTGACGGGCATAAAGCCCTAGGCTACAGGTATATAGGA
>JAUSEB010000231.1 GCA_030650495.1 Armatimonadota bacterium
GGAGCAGCTCGTGAAAGCCCTGGAGAAGGCGGGGCGGGCAAACAGATGGCAGAGCAAGCGAAGCAGCAGGCCCGGAAACAGTCTTTAGGGGGATTCCGCGCCTGCCATTAAACTCAGTTCCGGTATGGCGTCTTGGGCGTACTGCCATATGAATTCAAAGTGGCACTTGTACTTCGCCGCAATGGGGCTGTCCCCCTCCAGAAGAAAGTGGGGACATCTGTTTCCCCTCTGATCGCAGAGGTAATCGCCAACGTATACCCTATCCTGGTGAATCATGATGAACTTCTTGGGATCTGACCGGTACTTCCTAATTTCAAGACGTCCTCGGGATGGTTGATCGAGCCTATTGATGATACTGCCCCACTTGTTTTCCGTACCCTTGATGTCGGCGGCGACCTCATTTTGCGGGCGCCCCTCGTCAAGGGAGTGTCGTTTTGCTTCCTCGCAGTCAGGGTCGAGGTATAGTAGCCGCACACGCCATCCTCTCTGGATAGCCTGGAGGATCCTTTCAACTGTATCGAAGGCTGTGAGGTCTGCTAGTGCAACGCCAAGGACACTTATTACTTCGCCTACCTTTGTTTCCTCAAAAGGTGCCACCACATTACATGACTCTCGCTTGTCATTGAGTGCCAAGAGACCGAACTTTTTGCACTGACTACATTGCTGCTCAAGTACCTTTAGACCCGCCTCCAGCTCTTCGTGCACCAGTTTCTGGTAGTCCTTTCTCATGCCGTATTCATAAATAAGCATGAAACTACCGATAGGCAAGAGTCCGATGCCGACAGTCTCAACGAATATTGACTGCAGCCCGGAAAGAGTCTGACCAAGCCAGATCAGCAGCACGCCTACAAAGAGAATTCCCAGGCCCCACAGGAGCCACTTCAACCTGAGCAACGTATCCACAAATGTTACCTTGGTGCTAGCGGCTACCATAGTCTGTCTCCTTTACCGAATGCGAACAACATGTCTGCCCCGCTCCGTTAGCTTCGCCAGCCTACCGGCTTATCCGACAGCAGGAATATGAGAGACATAGCCCCCAGATAACCAAAAAGCATAGCAAACATCGGTCCCAGAGAATAGTCGACCACAAACTGATAAGTAGCAAATGGCGCGGCCACCGTCGAGATGGCGGAGTAGATCGTTAACGACCACCATGCCCAAGACTTGACCGACAACAACCCAAGAAGAAAGACCAAGTATAACGCTCCAATCACCAGCGCCGAACTCATGTCCGATACATCTTGTGCTCTGTACTTGGGGTACAAAGGGTCCGAATCCATGAGATTGATCAGGGTCCACATCAGAATGCACAGCGTCGCCGTGATGGCAAACCAGTTGTATATACGCGTCCGCAGCTTCATAATCCATCCTCCTCGCTCTCGGAAAAGCAATTCATCGGGCTCACCATGTGCCTTTTACGAGGAAAGTCATGCCTAGGGAGCAGGCGACTAACGTGACGAGCGCCAGCAACGCTAGCCTGGACCTCTCGCTCACGAACAAAGCTATGATGCCCAAGGCTAGGCACCACGCCCCGAACAACAGGAAAAGGTTGCCGGACACATCGCGGAGGTAAGAGCCTAACGAACGAGCTTCCACGGCCAGAAGTCGAAAATTACCTACCAGCAGGGACGCAACGCCCGTAGCCCCAAACACAAAACTATCCCGCTTCTTGTCAGCGTGGAGGGCTTTCCATTCCGTGGCGAAGCCCTTGAGCATGAGCCAAGCAGGTATCGCCGTTGCCGCCGAGAAAGCAAGGATTAGAGCAACCACACCAGCACCGGAGGGGCCTGTGGTTGGCAATAGGAAGTTCGAAATAAGCGCGGCGACAAAAAAGATGGCCAGACCGGCACAGGTCAGTCCAACCAGGTATAGCTTCCTCATAATGCACCTCCTGTCGTATGAATCTTCATGCAGGCTTGCAGACCCGTTGCAGCTACCCATCATAAGATCGGCGGTTACACGCCATACAATGTATTTCTCACCAACTCGTTGGTTTCCTCCTTTCTCGGCAAGGGGGACTTATCTGTCGAAAGCGATGCCGCCGATCTGGGTGATCTGTTCGGCGGACGACACCTACCGGATGGTGAGCAGTACGAGATAGACTTCGGTGAGGGCGTCCGAGCGGTCTACCGCCGTAATGCCGGAGACGCGTGTGCCGCTGCTCGGCGAGATCATAAAAGCTCCAGGGGCTACCGCCGCAGCGCAGGGTATGCCGCCGGATTTGCCAACGATCATTGAAAAGATAGAACTCAAGTTTGTTAATCCCGCGACTGTATGGCCTTTGGTTCAGGCATCGGGCTTGCAGATAGTGACTTCAACTGACAATATTATTATCGTACGCGGAAGCGAAGAAGCAATTAAAGAATTCCGTGTAACAGTAGGCTGGCTGGATGTGCCGGGCGCTCTGCTCCGGCCAGTCAGAATCACAGTAGTAGCTAAAGTTACCTCGCGGATGGCGGGAGATACTAAGGAAAGGGAGGATGTTGCGGCAACCGAAAGCTTAGGAATAGAGCGAACGCAAATACCTCTCACAATCAGCGCGGAGGCGAATAATCCCAATCAGCGGAATCTTGAGTTGAGTTTGAACTTGACGCCAACAATTATGGAATACAACCCCGATACAAGAGAAGGGAAAATAAGCCTTACTGGAACCGGAAGAATAAGCGGCCATCTGCCGATTGAGTTTAAGAAGGATTTCCAAGTTGCGGTGTCCGTGCCAATTGGTGGCGATGAGAATATCGCCTCCGGAGAAGTCATGTTAGGCTCTGATACAAACGCCGTTCAGGATAACGCCGGCGTCAATTTCTATGTGATTGTTCGCGTCAGCGTTGCGGAAGGAATGATTCAAGCGCCGCCTACCTCCCCACAAACCAGCGGCTATGGCTCTTACGGTGGTATGTCTGGCGGATATAGTAGCTATCGCGGAGATGGTATGTCTGGCGGGGGTATCTCCTATGGCGGAGGATTTGGGTCTGGTTTTAGAGGCATAGCGCCAGGCGTGGACATTGACGAGCAGGCAATTGGCATCAAGGCTCGCGAAGCGGCGCAAAAGGCGAACTGTAACGCCAATCTGAAAGAACTCGCCGCTGCCGCGAAAGCATTCGCGGCGAAAAACGGGGGACAACTCCCCGCAAGCTACAAATGGCAGTCCCAACTCAAACCTTATCTTAAATCTAAATCCATACCAAAGTGTCCCGCGGGCGCTATATACGCCTTTAATAATGTCCTGGGCGGCGGGATTCTGAACAATATCTCTCCTCAAGCGAATTTGATAATGTTCTTTGAGGCGACGCCGGGGCTTCCAAACGCAATCGGCGGCAGGTCAGACGCCATACAGCCGCACTCGGAAGAAGGCTGCTTCGCG
>JAUSEB010000234.1 GCA_030650495.1 Armatimonadota bacterium
CATTATTGACAAAGGTATGAGTAACGGGTACTCTAAACGTACGTTTAATGGATAGGAGGTCACGCAATGGCTCGTATCCGTTTTTCTGAAGATCTTACCCCAATCAGCGACTTCCGGGTCCGCACCGCCGAGATTGTCGCCAAAATCAAACTAACCAAGCGCCCTGTGATTCTGACTCAGCGGGGACGTTCTGCGGCCGTCCTGGAGGATATTCACGAATACGAGCGTCGAGCTGAGCGGCTCGAGTTGTTGGAAACGGTCCTTGTGGGCCTCCGAGCCGCGGAGAAGGGAGCCGTCGTTTCCCACTCGAGGGCGATGGCGGAGTTGGACAAGGTTTTGAAAGGTTAGTCCGGCGTGGCCCGGATTGGACGTGCGTCGCTCGTTTGGACCCGCCCTGCGTTGGACAGTCTGCTCGATATTACCCGCTACATTCAAGCGGACAAGCCGTCAGCCGCCCGTCGGTTTGTTGCAAGCATCAACGGCAAAGTCGGCCGCCTCCAGTCGTTTCCCCAGTCGGGCCGTGAGGTGCCGGAATTTCCCTCAGCCGGCTTACGAGAGGTCCTCGTGGCAGATTATCGCATCATCTATCGCTTCATGAAGTCCCAGAATACGGTGCAGATCTTGGCTGTCCACCATGGCGCCCGTCTCCTCGATGCAACTCCGACAGCAGATTGATTGAACTAACTCCGAAAGAGGATTGCCATGAATAGTACGCAAGAGAATGCCATACGATTCAATCTAGAGTCAGCTCGTGACAAATCCCGGCAAGAAGCAGATCAATTGCGACTGATGCTCCGGGAACTGGTTTTGTTATGGGAGCAAGGCAGCATTGCCGCACGTTCTAAAAAAGCGGCGGCCGTCAAGACAAAATTCGAGTCTGCAAGACGACTCATTTGATGAATTGCAATAAGTTAGCCCCAAGCCCCGCCGTATCGGCTTCCGCACTTTAATGGTTGCACAGGCGGTAACATCAAAGTTACTATAGTTTCGGTATGGCACTCACCAGGGATTTCAAGGACACGGTGGCGGCACGGGCGCAGCGCGATCCGCGCTTTCGCGAGGCGCTGTTTACGGAGGCGATCAACGCGTATCTTGGAGGCGACACGGCCGCGGGCAAGGCCATTCTGCGCGACCTGGTCAACGCCACACTCGGTTTCGAGGGGTTGGCCGCGGAAATCAAGAAGCCGAGCAAGAGTCTGCACCGAATGCTGGCGCCGCGTGGCAACCCAAGCACCGAGAATTTCTTCGGCATCGTGAGCGCCTTGCAAAAGAAAACGCGGGTCAAGCTGCGCGTGACGGCCAGAGCAAGCTAATCTTCCCTGTACTAAGGTGGTCGAAAATTGTGACCACCTCATGGTGCCCGATCCCCCAAGCCCCTCATCGGCTTCCGGACCTAGCGGCACGGGGACTGGCTCCGCTTCCGAGCGGTGCCTGTCCCCCTTCCTGTGCCGACGTGTACCTTTTTCGATTCACCCCCTTCGTATTTGTGGAGGATAGTTACTTTACGTAGGGAAGCAAAAAGTCTATCATGGATTCCATGCGCGGACTTGTCGGTTCCTTCGGATTCCTCGTTGCACTGGGATTCCAAGTGAGCGGGTATCAGAACTTGCCACTTGCATTTGCCCTATGGGGAATAGCGGGTATCGTAGCAGCATATGAATTTGTTACTTGGACGCCAATAAGGAGGCGGTTGATCCGCGTCGACCGAAAGAATCCAATGATTTCATTGACGGCTGCGATAGTAATTGGGGCAATTGTAGGTGGCGCGGCGTTTGGGACAATCTGGCATCTTGCTACTCGCAATTCATTACCAGAAGCTTCCTCTAAAGTGCCTGATGCCGTCCGACTTGCTGAGCGTGCCAACCTGCGCATTGACAAATGGAGCGTTTCGCTTCGACCTGGAAAGGTGCCAGATATTAACTTCCAACTCATTAATAGCGGTCGGTCACAAGCTGAGGTCATAGAGTTTTTTGTTGGATACAAGATAGCTAGCGAAGATCAAATTCCAACTTTCGGGCGTGGCGATAGCCAAGTTGCCCTCCCAGCGATAGTTGGCCCGAATTCGGCGGTTGATGTTGCTGCGCCAATTCCTGAGTCCTTAACCGAAGATGAGTTTAGAGAAATCATGGCACGACGGAAATTCATTTTCTTGGTTGGGGAAACATCCTACCGTGATATTTTTAACTGGACTTGCACAATTAGATTTGGCGCTCAAATAGGAATACACGGAGACGGCAAACTGGGCGTTACGTTCATCGGTCGTCCAGGTTATAACTTTGTCAAATGGTCCGAACCAACGGAGAAGCTAGAAGCTCAGCGTAAGTATCAAGCGATGATAGCCAAGCTGACAGAATTATCTTCAGAAGCGCAAACCATTGAACAGGAATGCTGGCGTGGAGAAATGGGTTGCATTGCGAGATTTAAGAGTTGGAACGAGAAGCTTTCAACTTATATGCATAGTAATGGCGAGGGCCATGCTTTTGTGCAATCTGATAATCAATCGATGTGGACAATGCCGTTACGCCGAAATCCAGCTCTGCATCCTGAAATTCAGAATGTTGCTATATGGTTACAAGCCAAACAGTGGTTTCTTGGCAAGTGGATTGATGAGAATAAGCAGAAGCTAAACGCCTTATAATCCAAGCTTCTCACCGCATCATGACTATTCCCAAAAGCAGTGTAAGGCTGGTAATACCAACCGATGATGAGTTGCTTAAGGCCGCAGGCCGTGTTGCTTTTGCGCATGCCCAGTTGGAGCTCTCCTTGCGCTACACTGTCAAGACTCTTACCGGAATGTCCATTGATGAGGCACTGGATGCGACTGATGCGATGAAGGCCTATGAATTAAGGGATAAGATCAAAGGGCTCTTCCGCCAAAAAACAAAGGACGAAGTGGCCAAAACAAAACTCGATGCTCTCTTGAATAAAACTAAAAGGCTTTCTGAACAACGCAACAAATTTATACATCGTGCTTTGGCTCAAGATGCTCAAGGCCAGTGGGTAATGAAGGACGAGCGGCATGCATGGGGGCCGCCACCTTCTGTTGGGGAGCTTAATCAACTAGCAGATGAGATTGCGCAGGTTTTCAATGAACTTAACAAAGCCCGGCTCCATGGTTTTATCAATGAGGTTAGCAAACAGGAAGTGAAGAACTAGGTCAAGACGTTGAATTTTGAAGCAATGGGCTAACGTGCATTCCAATGATTGCGACCATCACCTATTGTTTGAGCGAGACCGGGCGCGAGCGGTCGGTCAAGGCGGGCGGCTCCGGCGTGTACCATCGGAATGTCTCTGGGCCGGTTGCGCCGGTGGATGACCGGCTGTTCCAGGTGACCCCTGGCGGGGATATCTCGGCGGTCTTCAACGTGATAGAATTCGACGAGCCGCAATCCTTCGAGGGGCTGCTCATGCAGTTCCGCGCCCGCCACCATCGCCTGTCGGCGATCAGGCTCGCGCTCGAAGCCGGGACGACGGCCAGGAATAATTAACGTAGACGAAAGGAGACTGTTATGCCAGACAGCGTGTACAAAATCATTGAGCTGGTGGGGACGAGCAAAGAATCGTGGGAGAAGGCTGCGGCGAATGTCGTCGAACGCGCGAGCAAGCACCTCCGGGATCTCCGGGTTGCCGAGGTCGTGCTACTCGACATGCACCTCAAGGACGGCAAGGTGGATAGCT
Organism: Armatimonadota bacterium; assembly: GCA_030650495.1. Taxonomy (GTDB): domain Bacteria; phylum Armatimonadota; class UBA5829; order UBA5829; family JAUSEB01; genus JAUSEB01. Next base: position 3,679 of record JAUSEB010000234.1, read on the forward strand.
ACCGCGCAAAAGTGAAGGTCTCCTTCAAGTACGAAGGGTAACTGCCCTGAAAGATGGCGTATCGCGATACGCCCCTACATTGGATTGAAGGGGGGATTGGCTCCGGCAGAAGGGAGCCTGTCCCCCCGCAAACCTTCACAAAACCGCGCTGGTAGTGTAAAGTACCCTACTCGTAGTGGCCATCCTCGCTAACCCCGTCGATCATTGGGAGAAGACATGGCATCCAGCGTGCTTGTGACCGGAGCGGCCGGCTTTATCGGCTATCACGTCGCCAAGCGCCTGCTCGAGCGGGGCGATACCGTTCTGGGCCTGGATAATCTCAATCCCTATTACGACGTGCGCCTCAAGGAGGCGCGGCTCGCGCAGTTGACGCCCTTTGAGCG
>JAUSEB010000249.1 GCA_030650495.1 Armatimonadota bacterium
CAGCTTCATCCTGAACACGTTTAGAGCCTGGCGCCGGGTGTCCTCTTCGCCCATATAGACCTCGCAGTCGAAGCCGAAAAGGGCGCAGGCCGTCGCGGTGGCAACTCCATGTTGGCCTGCGCCGGTCTCGGCGATAATCCGCTTCTTCCCCATCCGCTTCGCAAGGAGTATTTGCCCCATCACGTTGTTCAGCTTATGAGCGCCCGTGTGGCACAAATCCTCCCGCTTGAGGTATATTTTCGCCCCGCCGAGCGTTTCAGTAAGACGCTCGGCGAAATACAGCGGCGTCGGACGCCCGACGTATTGCTTGAGATAGTATTCCAGTTCAACCCGGAATTGCGGGTCAGCTTTCGCTTTTTCGTATTCCGCGGACAGCTCGTCCAAAGCCGGAATCAGCGTTTCCGGCACGAATCTGCCGCCGAACCGTCCGAAATGCCCGCGCTCGTCAGGCAGTTGAGTCAGCTTTTCTGACATTTTCGATTAGCTCCTTCATTTTGATTAAATCTTTCTTCCCCGGTGAAGACTCCACGCCGCTCGACACGTCCACTGCGTAAGGCCGGACCAATTTGACCGCCTCGGCGACGTTCTCCGGGTTCAGACCACCGGACAAAATAAGGGGTTTTCCGAACTCCTTGGCTTTCACGGCGATCTCCCAGTCGAATGTCTTGCCGGTCCCTCCACGGGCGTCTTTGGAATAGGTATCGAGAAGATAGGCGTCGGCGCTGGGATAGCCTTTTAACTGAGTTAAGCTCTTTTTGTCCTTCACTCTTACAACGCGAATAATCCGCCGGGACGCTTGAATACTCTTTGCGAAATCTTCGCTTTGCTCGCCGTGAAGCTGAATGACATCCAGTCCGCAGACCTCCGCGACCTGCAACAGGCCGGGGTTTGCGTCCGTAAACACGCCGACTCTGGTTATAAACGGCGGTAATTTATCGCTTATGCGCTTCGCCGCGCAGGCGTCGACCCGCCTTGGGCTTGACGCGAAGATGAACCCGATTGCGTCAGCGCCACATTCGACCGCCGCCAGCGCGTCCTCGACATTGGTAATTCCGCAAATCTTGACCCTGGTCATAGCACAAACTCCCTCAGCTTCGCGCCGATGTCCGGCGAGCGCATCAACGCCTCTCCGATAAGCGCGGCATGCGCTCCTTTGTCGGCTAAAAACTGAATATCATATTTCGACCGGATGCCACTCTCGCTCACGACAATAGCGCCGTTTGGCATTCGGGGGATCAATCGCGTTGTGGTGGAAACGTCAACATTAAAGGTCTTCAGGTTTCTATTATTTACGCCGATTATCCGCGCTCCAGCGGCGATTGCGATATCCAACTCCCATCCATCATGAACCTCGACCAGACAGTGAAGCCCCAACTCTCCCGCGACAGCGAGATAGCTTTTCAACTCGTCTTCTGTAAGAGTAGCGACAATTAGTAAGATTGCGTCCGCTCCGGCAGCGCGGCTCTGGAATATCTGATATTCGTCAACTATGAAGTCTTTTCTCAAAACCGGCAATTTGACAGCGGATTTGACTCCGATTAAATAGCCCAACGACCCCTGAAAATACTTTTCATCTGTTAAAACTGAAATTGCCGACGCGCCGTTGGATTCGTATATTCGCGCGATCTCAACAGGATCGAAATCCTCCCGGATGACGCCCTTGGACGGAGATGCTTTCTTCACTTCCGCAATAATCCGCAGCGGTTCCCCCTCGGCGCGGAGTAATGCAGAGGAGAAGTCTCTCACTTGGGAAGCATCCTTCAGTCTCGACCTCAGTTCCGGCAGAGGGACCGCCTGCTTCTGAAGCGCGACTTCTTCCCGTTTATGTTTTATAATTTCGTCGAGAATCACTTTGCCGCACACTCCTGGGTGAATCGTTTGAAATTCTCCAGCGCATCGAGCGCGGCGCCGGAGTCGATTGTCTTCTCTGCCAACGCAAATCCACTCTTAATATCTTCAGCAAGCCCGGCAACGGACAGCGCGGCCCCCGCGTTTAGGCAAACTATATCGCGCCTCGGCCCCTTCTCGCCTTGTAATACTTTGACTAAGATTTCGGCGTTTTCTTGTAAATCCGCGCCGCCCGCGATTGCGCCGGCGTCGGCTCTGGCAACGCCTATGTCCTCTGCGTCGAATATATAGCCGCGGATTTTGCCGTCTTTTAGTTCACTGATACGGGTTTTGCCGAGGGTTGAAATTTCGTCCAGGCCGTCCATACCATGGACTATCATAGCGCGTTCGGTCCCGAGGTTCTTCAGCACGTTTGCCATAGGCTCGCACAACTTATCGGAAAAGACTCCAATTACTTGGAACTTCGCGTCCGCCGGGTTGGTCATTGGGCCGAGGATGTTGAACACCGTCCGCACACCGATCTCCTTTCGCGGGCCGACGGCGTACTTCATTGCGGGGTGCATAGACGGCGCGAACATAAAGCCGATGTTGACCGAGTCGATGCTCCGGCCAATTTGCTCCGCATCCAGCGCCAGGCTGACGCCAAGAGCTTCCAGCACGTCCGCGCTTCCGCAGTTGCTCGACGCCGCCCTGTTTCCGTGCTTCGCGACGGGCGCGCCCGCTCCCGCGAGCACGACCGCCGACGCAGTGGATATATTGAACGTGTCCAGCTTGTCCCCACCGGTGCCGCAGGTGTCGATCAACCGCGCCTGGTTCGTTTTGATCTTGACCGACTTCTCGCGCATTACTTTGACAAATCCGGTGATCTCCTCGACCGTTTCGCCTTTCATACGCAATGCCGTTATGAACGACGCGACTTGGGAGGGCGTCGCTTCGCCGTCCATTATCTCTGACATCGTCTGAACCGCCTCCTCCTGCGTCAGACTCTGCCCTTCTACTACTTTCCGAATCGCTTCCTTAATCATTTACTTTCACCTCCGTAAGGGAGTCGAGGGAATAAAAGCTGTCAGCTGACAGCTGACAGCTTTATTTAACCTATAAAATTCCGCAGTAAGTCCTTACCGACTCCCGTTAGTATGGACTCCGGGTGGAATTGCACACCTTCGACCTGGAATTCCTTATGCCGGACGCCCATAACTTCACGGATGTCGGTCTCGGCGGTTATTTCGAGACAGCTTGGCATAGTCTCGCGCCGGATAATCAGAGAATGGTACCGCGTGGCCTCGAACGGGTTGGGGAGATCGAGAAAAACGCCCTTGCCGTCGTGGTGGATCATCGAGGTCTTGCCGTGCATTAATCTATCCGCGCGGACTATATCGCCGCCGAAGGCTTCCCCGATGCACTGATGCCCCAGGCACACTCCCAGAATCGGAACTCGACCGGCGAATTGCTTAATCAAATCGACCGATATTCCCGCTTCCTTGGGCGTGCGCGGCCCCGGGGAGATTACAATTCGGTCCGGCTTCAGCGCCTCGACCTCCGCAATCGTTATCTTATCGTTTCTGAAAACCTGCAACTCCTGGCCCATCTCTCCAAGATACTGCACCAGATTGTAGGTGAAGCTGTCGTAGTTGTCTATCATTAAGATCATTTGGGTCCCTCCTATCTTACATCATGTCCGGCAGCAGGCTACCGGACGAACGAAATTACGGCTATTCCAATCCCGATTCGGCCATCTCAAGCGCGCGGATCATTGCCCTGGCCTTGTTCATAGTTTCCTGATATTCGTTTTCGGGAACCGAGTCGGCCACAATTCCCGCTCCAGCCTGGACGTAAGCCGTACCATTTTGTATAAGGATCGTTCTGATAGTTATACAAGTATCCATATCACCTGAGAAGCTGAAGTAGCCGATTGCCCCGGCGTAACTTGCCCGTTTGGTCGGCTCCAACTCCTCGATGATCTCCATCGCCCGGATTTTCGGCGCGCCGGAGACCGTCCCGGCTGGGAACGTCGCGCGGAGGACATCGAACTGGTCCTTGCTCGGCATTAAGCGGCCCTGAACATTGGATACTATATGCATTACGTGTGAGTACCGCTCGATGGTCATCAGCTCGTTCACGTCCACACTGCCGTGGCGGCAGACCCGGCCTATGTCATTCCGGCCAAGATCGACGAGCATTATGTGCTCCGCCCGTTCTTTCTCGTCGGCTAAAAGCTCCTCCTCCAACTGCCGGTCTTCTTCCTCCGTCTTGCCGCGCGGCCTAGTGCCGGCAATCGGCCTGACCCTGACGTTGCCGCGCTCTTCGGTCGCCAATATCTCCGGCGAGGAGCCTATCAGCTTCACATCGCCATAAGACAGATAATACATGTAGGGAGAAGGATTGACAGAGCGCAGAGCGCGGTAGACATCGAACGGCTCCGCCGAAACCGGGGCCGACAATCGCTGCGAGAGAACCACCTGAATAACGTCACCCGCCGCGATATACTCCTTGCACGCCAGCACGGCTTCCTCGAACTCGCCTTTGGTAAAATTGGGAGTAATGGGCTTGGGGCCGGTGGTCGAGGGGTCTCTTTCATCGTTATTGCTCGGAACGTCCTGCTTCATTCTATAGACCAGATCGTCTATCTTGCGGATTGCGGCGTCATAAGCCGCCCCGGCGTCGCCGTTCACATGGGCGTTGCAGAGGACTTTTAGCCTGTGCTTGACGTGGTCGAAGATCAGCAGCGTGTCGGTAATCAGAAACACGCAGTCGTCCATGTTCAAATCATCTTCGGTCTTGTCCGGCAAATCTTCGAAGAACCTGACCATATCATAGCCGATATAGCCGACCGCCCCACCGCAGAACCTCGGCAGATCGGGATTTGGAACGAACCGGTATTGCGCCATAAGCCGCTTGAGCACGTCCAGCGGGTCTTGCCCGTCTTTTAACTCGATGCGCTCGCCGCCGCTGGAATCAGTCACTTCGACTGTCCGGCCTTTGCTGCGCATAATCACCGACGCGCCGCTTCCAAGAAACGAGAACCGGGCCATCCGCTCGCCGCCTTCGACGCTCTCCAGCAGGAACGAATAATCCCCGCTTTCGATCTTTCTGAAGGCCGAAACCGGCGTTTCCATATCGGCCAAAATTTCCCGATACACCGGGACAAGGTTCCCCTGCTTCGACTGCCTGATGAACTCCTCTTTATCAGGATAATAAACCTGCGCCATATTTCACCTCCGAGATAGACAAAACAAATGCAAAAAGACCACGGACATCAACTCTATCCGCGGCCTCGATCTCTCAATTCGACCTATGTAGAACTTTAACAAAAAACCGCGGACATCTCCGGCGGAGCGTCCACGGCCTCTTCAAATTCATATTATGCTGCAACGCTAACGCGCGAGCATGGCCAACGCTCCACTTAGATTGGAGTTTCGCCACACCCAGCTTGACTTGCCACCTGTAATCAGAAAGATTTTACGTTGCATGGTTTTTTGACTATACCCAATTTATTATCGGTTTGTCAACAGGTAATTTGGCGAGGGTGCGTATCAAATGTGGAAAACCGTAGGGGTGAAGCATCTGCCCCACGACTCCGCACACTGTATCAGAAACAAACGCAGATGCTTCGCCCCTACAAACGCTCTACACCCTTTGGCGAGATAATTTGGCGAGTGTCACGAACGTACATATTGACCAAAAGGAAACTCCGCCGTTTTACTGAAGTATATCTATGGACTCGACAACATGCCTGGGGGATATTACGTGAACGCAAACAAAACTAAGCTGATGAGAGCGCTTAGAGGCGAGCCGACCGTTGGAGCGCCGTTCTGGGAAGTATGGTTCGGAATGGGCCGCCTGGCCGAAAGAGTGTTGGGACGGCCAATCTCAGACCCGCGCGATCGTGTTGAACTCGCGCAGCTTATGGGATGGGAATGCCTCACCACATGGGTTCCGGGACACGTAATCGGCGCAAAACAGGGAGAGGCGTCGGATGGCACGAAGCATTACGTCCCGGGCGGAAAGGTTCCCCTAGAAGAGCTTTACGCCAGACCGGAGAGAGATTTAAGTGAGGCAGCGGAGAACGCCCGCAAGGTTATAGAAGTGGCCCGCAATGAGGGTTTGGCGACCATCGTCTATGTTCCCTGGTGTTTCCATGCGGCAAGCACGGGGCTTGGCCTGGAACATCTATCGTATCTCATTTACGATGAACCGGAATACGTTGACGCCGTCTTCGAGTGGGTCGAAGAAGGTACGCGCCGGGCAATTCGCGAAGTGATAGTCCCTCTTGGCATAGATGTGGTTTTGTTCGATGGAGACTGCGCGTATAAAAACGGCTTGATGGTGAATCCGGCGATATTCAGGAAATTGGTTTTTGAACGGACCGCCAAGACAATCGCGCCGCTGAAAGAAGCGGGCATTTTGTATACATTGCATAGCGACGGCAAGGCGGACGAGCTTCTGCCGCTTTTGGTAGAACTGGGATTCAGCGGGTTTCACGGTGTCGAGGCGCAGGCGAACGATCTGGGGGATATAAAACAGCGATTTGGGCGTGATATTACGTTGATCGGCAATATGGATGTTGTCTTTTTGACCTATGCGACGGTCGAGGAGGTCAGGGCTGAAACCGAGCGAATGTTGACAATTGGAATGGAAGGCGGACGCTACATCGCCGCCTGCAACACCAGCCCGCTGGACTATATTCCCTATGAGAACTATATGGCAATGGTGGATGTGATTAAGAGCTATTAGTTTAGAGTTGAGAGAAGGGAAGACCTCCCCCTAATCCCCTCCTTCGCAAGGAGGGGAGATGGTTACATACACGGTTTGTTTCGGGATATCCGTTCCGCCGATACTCCACTCATATCCCGAAAGACCTAATGCATAGCTGTTACCCCCTTCTATCCCCATCCTCCTCGTCAGAGCGAGCGGTTCTGTCGGCGGGTTCTGCGCAAGGTGATCGCCATCGCAAGTATCGCTACCAGGAAGCCTACTGCCGGCACGATCAGATAATAGTACGCGCCTACCCCAATGTGATGAAGTTCCTTCTCTTTCTCAGATGGTTCAAAAAGCGGCATCACGAGAAACATCACGAGAGTTGAAATTCCGAGGATGACTCCTACAAGCGACTTGACGCGGTTGTGTCTGGCGGTGGTTAAGCTCTGGGCCGATGGTGTTTCGTCAGGAGAGAAAACTTTGCGCGCGGCCTCCAAATCGCCTCTGAGGAAGCAGTTCAAGGCATATCGAACCACTCGACACGCATTGTCTTGCAGTTCCGCTGCTTCAACGCTGCGACCGACGAGTAGTTGCCGGGTGACCTTCAGATATTTGGCGCTCATCGTCGCGGCGCAAGCGCCATCCCAGGTGATTGTGACCCGGGAACCGGCTGCGAACTCGAGCGATACCAAGTCCGGTTTGGCGGGGAGTAAGAGTGTAATTCCGTCGGTGCGCCATCTGTAATCCCGCACCAGCCAAAGTCCGCCCAGAAACTTCGCAAACGAGAGCAGTTCCGTCCTGGTCAGCCTGCGTCCCAGCGATTGATAGTCCTCGAAGTCCCCGAAGTTGCCCAGTGCGCTGCCCGTGAACAGGTTGAAGCCAAATCTTTGGGGCGTTTTCTGAGTGGTGAAGTAGGTTATTATGCTGGTTAGCAGCGCTGCTATGAAAAACAGCCAGAACGACGCATGGAAGAAAGCAATCGCGACGATGGCAATGAAGATGATCGCAATTGCGAGCGCCCCTCCGATCACCGCTGTGCTCGTGTTTACACGAAGAGGTTTGAATGCCCGCCATGTCATATAGGCCCATGGGATGCTGATGATCTGGTACATTGCGTACATGGCGTTTTCCTGTAGGTGTATAATAGACAGCCAAATCAAGGGCCAGAGTACCAGGGAAGTTACGAACATCGCGGCCACAGCTTTCATGTAGCCGCGTCTGATAAACGCTTTGATTGGCCGATTCTCCGGTGTGTCCTTTAGGCTGGCCTCGTCCAGCTTGGAAAACATCGTATATATACCTAATACCGCCATCCCCGAGGCCACTGATACCCACAATGCGAATGAAAGGCTGGCGAATAACTTGCCGAACACGGCAAACGCGCCACCTGCGCCAATTGCGCCCTTGGGAGACATCGGAAGCAGAACGAGCACGGAGCAAGTGAAATTCTTGCTCGGCTGCAGGTCGGCCAACGATTCCTCCAGCATCTGCTCAAGCTGAGCGCGCAGCGCCGTCCTTGCCCGGTGCAGTCTTGTGCGCATGGCTTGCTCGGCTATTCCCAATGCCGCCGAGGCCTCAGCTATACTCTTGCTCTCCACATAGAAGAGAGTCAGCGCCTCACGATGGATGACCGGGAGTTTGGCAAAGGAATCCCAGAGCTGCTGTGATAGTGACTCGCGGTCCTCTTCTTGCGGCTCGGCCTCCGTGGGTGCAAGAATAGCCCATTTCTTGCGGAAGGCATTCTCGCGCTTTATCCCACGTCCCAGCGAACCGCAGACATTTCGAGCAATCATTGCCAGCCAGCCCGCGAATTTATCAGGTTCGCGGAGTGTGCCAAGGTAGGTATACGCCTTGACGAATGTCTCCTGGGCAGCATCTTCGGAGAGATCACTGTCGCCAAGATGACTCCATGCTATGCCATAGACCATCTTCTTGTATTTGTCTACGAGTTTCTCGTAGCCGTCTTTGTCGCCATGTAAGACAGCGTTCACTGTCTGGTAATCGTCTGTGTGCATTGCCCACCTCCGGTGTCTTTGACTTAATGACGCCGGACATCATCAAAGGTTACCGGTATATTCGGGGGTGGAATACTTTCACAGCCCCCAGGAGACCCACACACAGCAGGTTGCATACGCGGTTTGTTTCGGGATTTCCATTCCGCTGCGCTCCATTCAAATCCGAAACACCGATGCAACAGGATTTGAAGCTGTCAGCTGTCAGCTGACAGCTGACAGCTTTCTCTCAACCACTTCTAACTTCTAAAGAACTCCCGCGAGCGGCGGAGATTATGAATCCGATAATGCTGATTCCCGCCGCTACGAGGAAGCCGGTCTGGAGTCCGTAAACAAGAGCCGCTTTTGATGCTGATGCTGAATGTGACAAATAATGCGCCTGCTGCGCTGATACCACCGCGCCGATCAACGCCACTCCTGAAACCATCCCCAGATTCCTCATCATCGCAACCATCCCGGACGCTACGCCGAGCATGTTTCGCGGTACCGCTCCCAAAATCGCGCTGGTATTCGGTGATTGAAATATCCCGCTGCCAATACCAGCCAAAAGCAGCCTCCATATAATATCCGAGGCCGTTTCCTTAACGCCAAGCCGACTCAACGAAAATAATCCAATGGACATAGTCGCCATGCCAATGGAAGACAAGACTCGCGGTCCGAATTTGTCCGATAACCAGCCGGACAGAGGAGCGATGAAAGACATCGTAGCGGGGACGAGCATCAGAATTTGCCCTGTCGTCACCGGTGAGAATTCCAGCGCCTGCATTAAGTAAAACGGCATGTAGACGGCAACGGAGAACAGAGAGATAAAACTTATATACGCCGCCGTGGATGAGAGCATGAATATCTTATTACGGAAAAGCTCCAGATGAAACACAGGATTTGGGACTCTTTGCTCCCACCGGATGAAAAGAACGCCGAAGGTCACAAATCCGGCGGCAAGCGCCAATGTCTTCCATGATGCCCAACCGAAATCGTTTCCATAGCTAAGCGCAATCAATAGGCAGCTCAGCGAAAAAAACAGCAGCGCGGCGCCGGGAATATCGAACTTCTCTTCGCGTGAAACCACCGACTCCCGTAGAAACCTATATATCAACGGCACGCCGATTACGGCGACCGGCACGTTGATAAAGAATATCCACCGCCAGCCGAGATATTTGATGATATAGCCGCCGGCAGCCGGTCCGAATGTGAGGCCGACAGCCACCACTGTGCCAATCATTCCAAGCGCCCGGCCTCTTTCGCTGGAAGGAAACGCCGCGGTGGTGATAGCAGGCCCCATCGCCATAAGCATAGACGCGCCGATTCCCTGCAAAGCTCTGGATACTATAAGCGCGTGTATGCTCGGCGAAATCCCACACAAGACGGAGCCGACGGTAAACACTACAATTCCGGCTACGTACACCTTCCTGCGGCCAATCATATCCCCCAGTCGGCCCAGGGTCAGCAGAACGCTTGTGATTGCCAGTAGATAGGACATCACGACCCATTGCACGGTCGGCAGGCCGGCGCCGAAGACTTGCTTGAAGGTTGGTAATCCTATATTGACGATGCTGGCGTCGAGCGTGGACATAAAGACGCCGATTGCCGCCGCCGCGAATGCGTACCATTTATATCTGTATTGCTGAAGGTCTGCTACAGGATCGTTCACTGCGTATACTCCAGATAGGTTTCGGCATTGAAATGCCGAAACACCGGACACAAGTTCACAGGATTGGGGTAGAGCGAACTATCGGACTTGCCCATCTCAAGCTCAATTCCCGCGCTCAAAACGACGAAAGCCCCGGGATTAGCCTGCCGAGGCTTCGGTTAGAGAGAATCTTTGTTTTCGATTGTTTGGCGGAGGAGCTGTTACCTCTCGATAAGATGTCTCCGTTTTTCTCCAATCCGCACAGGATCGCCCAGATGGATACAGAACCTAGTGGATTAGTTCCCGACTGTTCGCCCGCGGATACCGCCCTGATACCTTGCATTTTCTATTTCTGAGTTAAAGGACTTAACGTTTCATGTACTGCAATTTCGCGAATCGCACCTGCTTCTCAGTGACTATCACAAATGCCCCCTCGATTCTGCGTGAATGGAATTCAAGGAGTCCCATAACTGCAGCGATCTTTGCTGACGCACTTTGGTCATGCAGCCGGAGTAAAATAATGCCGCTGTGCAGCTTGCCATCTCGATAAACTTTTTCGCCGAAGTCCTTGTCGTTTGTGACAAGAATCCTATCCTCATCAAGCGCCCGATCGAGCACAGCATCATCGTCGCTTCCACGGGCTTGTTAATAGACTGAGAAAACATCGTGGCCTTGTTCGCGCAGTTGGTGTGCGACAGTGGGACCAACACACTCATCTACTATGAACCGCATTATGATGCCTCTGCCAACAGCGGTAAGTAATCCGTTTCCGACAAGGACTTCTGCGCAAGCAGCAGACAGGCGAGAATATCATCCGGTATAATTCCTTCATACTCACGGATCAAATCATCCGCGGTCGCACCGTGAGCCAAGCGATCAATGATATACTCAACCGTCAAGCGAGTCCCTTTGATGACAGGCTTGCCCAGCATCACTTTCGGGTTTATCACTATTCGCTCAAGCAACTGTTCGTCGGTCATCATCATCACCTCTACCGGTTTCTATTATAGGATTTTACCACGCGGACAGTCCCACGGCAAGGCTGGAAACGTATTTACGCAAGGCAGTTACAACATGTGGAGGAGATGTTACCTCCGCAAGAAGTGAGGGCGGTTGTTGGTACAGACCGAAGCCTGTCCGAGTTTCGGGAACAAGCTTCCCGAAACACCGCAAACCTGCTTATCTTCTACAACGAACATAGGGTCCAGTATACGAAGCGTATAGCTATGGCCGGACGCCAGGTTCGTAAGTTTCGCTTCAATAGGCGCGGAGGCCAATTCCGCCTCCAGTCTGACATATCCGTTCTCAAGACACAACCGCCGCTCGGTCAAAGCTGATCGCGCTCTAACCTCATCCCGATTCATCATAAGATCGTAGCTCCAGATTCTTGTCGTTAATGTTGGGACTAAAAGGATTAAGAGGATCAATATCCCGGCAATCTTTATACTCGCTCGCCCACCGCAATTGCGCACAAAGCTCTCCTATCCGTTTGGCCAAGAATTGCCAACACTTCAATATACAACGGCGGCTCCCTAAGCATCAAGCGGAATAGTAATACAGACTTCGGTAACCCGTCATTCCGAACGAAGTGAGGAATCTGCTTTTGAGCTCTTACCAAGTGGGGTAGACTACGCCGGCGCAGGCTTCAGGCCGGACTTGCCCGTCTCAAGCTCGATTCCCGCGCCGCCATACTGGAGGGTGTCATACGCGACGATTACCCCAAGAATCAAGTTCAGCGCATTGGGACTTACCTGCCCGCTATTTTGACCTTATCGGAACCGACTAACCAGCGGCCATCGGAGAACCTGCCGATGAGGTTTGCCTCGACGCTGGTTGCATTCAGGTTCAACTCCGGTATGCGGAAGTGGAAGAGCAGGTCTTCGTCGCCATCACCATCAACATCCTGCCTGGTTTGTCGCGCGGGTTTGGCTCCAGCTAGGCTGATCGTACCGACATCGATACTATCGATGGGACAGTCAGACGATGCGAGGACGGCGACGGGCAGCATGCCATTGCTCTTGAGGTTAATAGTGTTAGATGAATCCCCAGGTTTGACGTCGATGGATATGTAGGAGTCGAACGTTTTGCAGAGAAACGGGCGGGATTCACCTTTGTAAAAACCATGCCCTATTATGTCACCGGACTCGTTGATGTCCTTCGCATACGCAAGAACCCAACCACAATCGGCCGGGATTAGACTATTGAGGTCGGTCATAACTCCATCCTGCCAGATGAAGGCGTGGGATTCCCAGGAGGATGTGAACGACGTTCCCACAACCTGGCTGTTGTCGTTGATCGCGCCGGCCCAGGAAGTATAGCTGCCTAAATGGCCCAACCGGATTATTGATCCGCCTTCCCAGATATAGGCTTCATCCTGAGCCATGCCCACTACCTGTCGGAGGTTGTTGACATCGGAAGCGGTCCAGAAACTAGGCCCCATATCGGTGAACACTCCATCTTCCCAGAGGAAGGCCCCGCCGCTAGGGCTTATCGTGCCGACGACGACTCCCGAATCATTGATCGCCGAGGGCCACACTCCCGGGCGGTCGAGTTCCACGACGACGCCATTCTGCCACAGAAAGCATGGGATGTCTTCATTCGGGTAAACATCTCGGTAGTATCTTCCCACCACCTGGCCCACATTGTTGATTGCTGCCACGCCGAGCCTGTCATCGAGTCCTATCACGTGGACGGGCTCAATCCCGGACAAGTGCGACATTTGACCGTTCTCCCATAAAAAAACCTCGTCCCCTAACCATCCGGAAACGCCGACAACTTGGCCTGAATCGTTGATGTTATGCGCGCGGCTATATGGTATGGGAAGAGGATAGGGAATGACAATGGAAAAAGGATCAGTTAGTACGGGGCTGAGATATCCCATTGTTGTCATCTCGCCATTGTGCCAGATGAACCCGCGCGGACCATACGGGGTGCTTATTGTCCCTACGACCTGGCTGGCATTGTTGATTGCCGAAACCGCGATAGATGGCGACTCGGCGGTTGTAATATCCGGGCCGACTTCAATCACGCGCATGATCGGCGCTGACGCGACGGCGGTGGACCAGACGATAGCAATAGAAAAGAGAATCGTAATGCGCTTCAGCGTTTTCATAGATCGCTCCTTTGGTGTTTCGGGAACTTGTTCCCGAAACGGGCCGGCATTCGGCTTCATCACTATATTAGGCAAGCCGACGTTCTTATCCTTCTCGCGCCAATTCCACGCGAAAAACAGCAAAAGCCCCAGGGTTCATATCCCCGATACTATCCGCTCCATGCCTTCTCGCAGGGAAACCTTTTCCCGGCCCAATAGCTGAATTCGCTTTGAGCTGTCGCATATCCATGACTCCGAAGCTTTATCTGAAGACGGTTTGAATACGGGAGCCTTGCCCAGCGCTTCGCCAATCATAGTCGCCAATTGCTCCAGGCTGACGATCTCTTCGCCGCCGACGTTGATTATATTGGCCGGGCTGGAGCAGACTTCGGCGGCCTTTACCGTCAACTCAGCAACGTCAGAGATGAACATGGGATTGATCAAAGTATGACTTGCGCTTATGGGTTCTCCTTGCGTTATGGCGCGAATATAACCGGAATAGCTTGGCCGCCGGGGATTGTCCGTGTAAGGCTGATAATATCGCAATATGGCGACGGGGATATTATAGACTTTGGAGAAATACTCGGCGAACTGATCGCCACAAATCTTGGATAATACGTAGTTCTCCAGGCTCTCCGTTACATTGCGGCCAAGAGGCGCGTCCTCAGTGGCAGGGACATCCGATGGGCGGTAGACTGAACCAGTCGAGCCAAGGACTATTCCCTTGCAGTTGCGAAAACGACGCAGTATGTTTGCATTGGTGAAGGCGTGGGTCTCAAACGCTTCGGAAGGGCGTTTGTCACACTCGCCGGGAGGCATCAATATCTCGTTGAAGACGTAATCGTAGTCGCCGGAAAGCTCATCAAAATTGCTCTTGGCCGCGTCCATGCGTATAAGCTTTATCCCGCGCTCTTCCAACCTCGCGGCAATTGCTTCATCACGGAAACGGCTCAGGCCATGGACTTCGTTGTCCCCGGCAAGCTCCATTGCCACCGCCGAGCCGATGAGGCCGGAAGCTCCAAGCACGAGAACCTTTTGCCCGTTCATGCTTTATAGATTTCCATCGGCATTTCGCCCAGGCGGCGCATCCCGTTCTCTTCGATCACAAATGCCTGCTCCGCGATAGACTCCACGCTCACGACCATGCCCGGCTCAAAGACATACTCCCCGGCAAGACTCTTGTATGGACTCCCGATTTGTGGGAACTCATGGATGTGTAATCCGACACTGTGGACGGCCCAATACTGGCCATCATAGGCGTTTCCCACGGCTTTTTCCATAGCCTCAAGACAGGCGGCTTCCGCTTCGGCGGACGTCATACCGGCCTTCACTGTCTCCACAAGGACATCTTTAACGATCACGCTGGTATCCCATAGTTCGACAAATTTGGGATCAGGCTCGCCGGGAAGACCGCGAAAAGCAATATCGCACATCAATTCTTGATAGCCGCACAGGAGGTCGAAGTTGATCGGCGTTCCACCCTCCGTAACCAATTGCTCCGTTCTTGTAGCTTTCTCAGGATCGCCGTCTTCGGACTTATACCACTCCCAGGGCCTGCTTGTCAGATTCGTCCCGACCATCTCGCCGCCCAGGCGATTGACCTCCGGCGCGAAATAGTGATATATCAAGTCACTCACCGGCCTTCCGATGCTCTCCCTCATGTGCTTCATAACGTTTCGGAAGCCCGCCTCGCATATCTCAACCGACTTGGCTATCCAGCGCTGTTCGCGCTCGGTCTTGACCGCCATATCTTGCCGAATCAACCAAGACGCGTCGACGAACGTTGCGTTCGGCATCGCGTCCTGCATCATCAAAAGACCGCGTCCAGGAAAGTCGAGCAGTTCCAGGCCGATAGTCGCCCGATCGAGGTCTCTTTTCTTCAGTTCATCGACAAGATTCAATACCACAGCCTCGAACAATGGCGACCCAGTTCCCTCAACTACCGGGTTTATCCCTCCTGTAACAGAGATCATTTCTCCTTTGCTGTCGCATCCCACGTAGCGGTCGTATTCACGACAGCCTTTGCTGAGCAACCCCAAATCCTTGAAGTAATCATTCAGCATTCTCGCGGTGATTTCGTAGTTGGTGGCAATGATCGCGTCTATGCCATTCTTCGCCATGTAGTCGGTGTAACGCTTGAAATTGTAGGCCATACATTCTCATCCTTTTGCCTTTAGGTTGCGGCGCTACTTGATGTTATACAACATTTATCGCCGGTTGTCAGTAGATAATTTGATAACAAGCAGACAGATGGCTGGCGGTTGAAACCACGGTAATAACCGCGCGAAATCCCAACGTATCAAAAATGCAAAATTAAAACATAATGCGAAATTTCGGGGGGGGTATTGACAGGGTGCACGCCAAGTTTGTGATTGGGCTAAGCAGCCATACGAGCATACTCAGCGAAATCAGCAGTGGGAATATCCATCCACATCCGACGCAATTGCAGTATAGACT
>JAUSEB010000263.1 GCA_030650495.1 Armatimonadota bacterium
CCTGCCTGAGCCGCGAGAAGTACTACGCGTCTTCGGAGGCAAAGATGGCGGACAGTTCCAGAAGAATATTCCGGGCTTCCACCCAGAGCAATGGCCGAAAACGGGTTGGAGCCCGTTTTTCATGTACGGCCTTATATGAACCTAGTTGTATCGGGACACCCTTGTCCCGATACAACAGATTGTCAGCTGTCAGCTGTCAGCTGACAGCTGACAGCTTGGGTATGTTTCGGCATTCGAAATACCGAAACACCGGAACACCCAACACCCATCACCCATCACCCATCACCGCCCGGCACGGCTTCACCCTGATCGAGCTTCTCGTCGTCATCGGCATTATTGCGCTACTTGCGGCTATCTTGTTCCCCGTCTTTGCAAGCGCAAAAAGCTGCGCCAAGAAGGCGCAGTGCATCAGCAATCTGCGGCAGCTCGCCACCGCTTGCCAAATGTACGCCGACGAATATGACGGACGCTACGTGCCCGCGGCGGCGGATATGTTCGGGAACAACCAATGCCGCTGGCATGGCTGGAGACCTGAGGACGGCTCTGAGTTTATCCCCCGGAAAGGCCCCCTGTGGCAGTATCTTGGACGCAGCGGCGGCCTTAAAGTATGCCCTTCCCTGCGGGAATATGTAGCAAAGGACTCTCCAAACAACTTTGAAGCCAACGGCGGAGGTTACGGTTACAACTACGCCTATGTCGGGGGGACTTATTATAAACGCGGGTTCTCGGCTGACGCCGCCGCTATCGCTTCATCGGCGTCCGACATTAAAAACCCGCGTAAAACGATCATGTTCACCGACGCGGCAATAGCCAGCCCGAATGTAAACGAATACTCATTTTGCGAGCCGGTCTACGGTGTCGGGGAAAACAACACAACGCTGCCGTTTCACATGACGCCGACCATTCACTTCCGCCATAACGGGCGTGTAAACGTCGTATGGTGTGATGGGCACGTGACCTCCGAGCAGATGTCGTTCACCATGGAAGGCGCGAACATTTACGGCGGGAGTAACCGGGCCGCGCAAATCGGCTGGTTCGGGCCGGAAGACAACAGTTTGTTCGATGCGGAGTAATGATTATGATGTTCTCTACAAATAACCGACGCGGCGTCGCCAGCCGCCAACTACTCTCCCTGGCGATATGCCTGGCGGCCGGGTTCTGCGGCCCGGCCGCCGGCGCGCCGCTGTCTCAATTTGCGACTCAGGTCGCCGGTTTCCAGCCTGCCCCGGGGCAGTACGTGAACTCATCTTCTCTAGGCAACCCTGCGAACGCCGTGGGCGCGCCGAGCGGAGTAGGCACGAATCCGCCAATGGGCGCGCCAACGAACTATTTAGTCAGCCTTGGCGCCTTCGGCGGGTCCGTCACGCTCAAGTTCGATCATACGGTGAAAGACGATCCGAACAATCCATTTGGTATGGACGCCATCGTATACGGAAACGGATTCTGGACGGGAAACAATCCGCTGATGAAAATGCAGGAGCCGGGCTTCATTGAAATCAGCAAAGATATTAACGGGAACGGAGTAGCTGACGATCCGTGGTATCGCATTTCCGGCCACATACCACCTCTTATGACCGCCTCTTGGCAAACAAAAGAATACGACAAGATCGACACGGCTTACGCGCCACAGACCAAGGCGCATTACCCAAACAAGTCTTCCGCAAACGGCCTTATTTGGTATTTTGCCTATCCTGACCACGTGGCGTTGAGCGGTTATCAGATTCCGGGTGATCTCGCGTTTTCTTACCAAAACCCCAACTCGAACGGCCAGGAAGCTGTCTGGGGTTACGCCGATTGCTCGCCTGGTCTCAAGCTGGGCGATATGAACGCGGACAACAACATTGACGACACAGCTATCTCAGCCACAGAGTTCTACACCACGGTTGATGACCCGCAAGTTACCGGGATGAGTCCTGAAGCGGGAGGAGGCGACGCCTTCGATATAGCCTGGGCGGTTGGCGCTCCGGGGGGTTTTGACGGATTCGATTTTATTAGAATAACCACAGCCGTGGACAAAATCGACCAAATCTACGGTTTCGGAGAAGCCTCGACCGAAATAGACGCCGTGGCCGACGCTTCTCCAAATCCTGAGTCGATCTACAAGATTAAAAGTTATCCTGATGGAACCGGCGCGCGCATAAAAGACGCCGTCGTGACCGCTATAGGGAGCGGCGAGTTCTACGCTCAGGACCGCCATTACGCCGGAATAAAAGTGAAATCATCGGAAATCGTGTCCGTGGGAGACATCGTGAACGTCATTGGCGCGATATATACGTCGGACAAAGAACGTTACATCCACATGGCTGACCGAAACGGGACGGCATACGATGCTTTTGTCCGCGTGGCTCAAGCGCAAGGCGGAGCCGCCGAGCCTGTGGCGATGCCTAATGCTCGTCTTGGCGGCGCCGGTATAGGTAGCGTAACGGAAGGCGTCACGGGCGGAGTTGGTGTTAATAATATTGGTCTCTTGGTGAGAACATTGGGAGCCGTCAAGTCTATTGGGACGGGTTGCTTTTACATATCCGATGGGTCGCTGCCGGAGGGAGGCGCGCTGAAAGTCTCCCCAGGAGTTCTGACGCTGCAGAACCCAAGGCAGGTGATCGTAACTGGGATATGCTCTTGCGAGCAAGACGGCGAAAATATCGTTAGGGTCATCCGCCCGCGCTCGCAAGACGACATCATCGAGATTCAGTAAAGGAGGGAAGCCTAGAGAAACTAAATTATCGTTCTAGCGGACGGACGCGCACGCCGTCATTCCGAACGAAGTGAGGAATCTGCTTTTTCCGTCTATTTCCAAAAGCAGATTTCTCGACTCCGCTGCGCTCCGCTCGAAATGACATGATCGAGGTTTAAAATCACTCACAGCGCTTATAAAGGAGAAAAGGAATTGAAAAGGATTCTGTTTGTGTTATCAGTGGCGCTTCTGTGCGTCACAATGAACGTTGCCGCGCATGCCGGCTATGTTCAAAACTCGGTTTCGGAGATTAGTTTTCCTGTCACCGAGGGAGTTTATGGAGCTTATTTAAGCGGATTCGACTACGCCGCAAATGGTAATATCATCGCCTACGCCGGTACAAACGTCGTCGAGGTCAACCAATCTGGAACCGTAATTCAGACTCTGTATGAAGGAGCCTACAACTCAGCGGCGTCATTCGTAAAGGTCGATCGCTCGACCGGAAAGATATATTTCGGCGAGAGTTATAACGGCGAGATTCGCGTGATGAACTCAGACGGCAGCGGGCAGAGCCTGCTTGCGACCATCGCCAACAACTATGATATGGTCATCGACTCCGCCGGACGCCTGATCGTGAGCGCCGGCAGTTTGGATTGGACCTCGACTAACCTTTTTTCTCTTAATGCAGCAGCAGGGGATTCCTATCAGTTCGGCAGCGTGTCCGGTCCGGCGGGACCAATGGCATTGTCTACCACAGGAGACCTCTACTACGGCGTCACGACTTTCGGCGCGACCAGCACGACCCACACGATCCTGTCATGGGCGCAGTCGCTGGTTGATAGCGCAATCACTGGCGGTGAGGCTGAGGCTCTTTCCGGTGCGAATTCCACAAACGTCCTAACCGGCGACAGGGGAATAAGCGGCATGGCTATGGACGAGGCCGGCCATATCTACTATACATCCGGTGGAAATCCCGGCGGTGTTTGGAAGGTCACGGATGGTTCGAGGTCGAAAATGACCCAAACGGACCCAAACGGTTACCATTGGCTGACCACGCTGCGTTACAACCAAAACGCGGGCACGGTCGGCGTGGCGGTAGGCAACACCTATGATGACTCAGGTAATCCTATAGGAGTGATAGCCAACGTCGTTGCGCCGGAACCGTCCAGCCTGCTGGCGTTTGCATCGTTCGGCGGTCTTGCATTTGCCATGCGGCGAAGGCGAAGGGCGTACGGAGAGTCGGTAGTCGATGGTCGGTAGTCGTTAGTAGGATGTCACTACCTGGGTGGCTGTTTCCGAACAGCCACCCCAAAACCAGAGCGGGATTTCCGAATCCCGAAACCCAACCCCGTATCCCCGAGTAGCGAAGCGTATCGAGGGGCGGTAAAAAGTATCACTCTCGCCGAGCAAGCTACGGACTACGAACGACGAACTCATCGCTCATCGCCGGCTTTCCCCTCAACTCTGCCAAACTCTGCCAAACTCCTGTTATTGCCGAGCGATTATGTCCCCTCTATTGCAGAGGGAAAATGTCCCCTTAGTTGGTTTTCATGCTATCCTTGTTGCGCCTATGGCTCGACCTGTTCCAGCCCTTCGAGCTGTTCCTTTTGCAGTTTGCGCTTTCGCCCCATAAACCTCGTTTTGCCGCGGCTGGGCTGAGGAGAGATACACCCACTTAGAGTCGTGAGCAGCCCTGACTCCTTTCTTACGGTTTTTCGTGTGGAAAGGCTCTACGAC
>JAUSEB010000264.1 GCA_030650495.1 Armatimonadota bacterium
GGCGAAAGCGCAAACTGCAAAAGGAACAGCTAGAAGGGCTGGAACAGGTCGAGCCATAGGCGCAACAAGGATAGCATGAAAACCAACTAAGGGGACATTTTCCCTCTGCAATAGAGGGGACATAATCGCTCGGCAATAACATATATTGCTCCAAAATTAGGTATGTTTACCAGGTATATAGCCTGTCTATTAACGATATATGCGTAGGGAACGCTCGCCGAAGCGTTCTCCACTTGCTAATAAAAACAGGCGTGAGAATTAGAAAGAATCCCACGCCTGCTATAACACCCGGGGAAATTATGTCCCAGGGTGGAAGGCGTCCCGACATGCGGGACGCAATTTACTTCTACTTAGCACTTTGGTGTTGGCGGTGTTTCGGCATTTCAAATGCCGAAACCACTCACTTCCCGCTTCCCCGAGTACCCTGAGCGAAGTCGAAGGGGTTATTGAGGGGTGGAATAAACTTCTACTTCCGAAAAACCTTCCCAGTCCGATACGCAGTCCATGCCAACTCGAACGGGTCATCGCGCTGTGGAATCGGACGAACCGGAACCCGCCGTATGGCAAATGCCGCCTTGTTTGGCTCAGCCAGCCTGACCTCGGCAATAGTAGCGCGAAGCGCCTCATTCTCCGGCACGAATCGATACGGCTTGCCGGTATCAGGGTCAATGAGATTCGGGTGTATCTCGTCCCCATCGTCGCGCAGAGCCATAAACGACCCCCGGCTTCCTCCCCCGGCCTTGAGGTATTCGACAACCGCCTCCAGAAACGCCAGATGCGCAAGAGCCATGTGCTCCGCCCGCAGCGCCTGAACTAGCTCCATCGCATCCGTATGCTTAGGGACACTCTTTTCGTCCCGAAGCGCGCCGCTTATATTCCCTATGCTTAGGGACACGCTTTTCGTCCCGAAGCTCTCCCGGAGACCCATATACAAATCCCTCGCCTCAGCGGCGGCCTTTTCCGCCGTTTCAAGCCTGCGCATGTGCCCGCCGTAAAGCGTCATCCGGCGTTGAATCTCTCTGATCGCCTCATCCGGGGACTTGCCGCCAATTGCGGACAGCTTGTCAAACAAACTCGCAAGCTGCGCCTTCTGTTCATCGCCGAGCGCAGACTCACTTACAGGCTTGGAGCCGTAAGCGTTTACGATATATTCCGCGGCCCTCATGCTGCCGGCCTGTCCAGCGTTCAGCGCTGAACCGCCGGGACGCTTCACCCCGTGCGTTCCCGCCATTTCGCCGACCACGAATGTATGCGGGATATTCGACTGCCACCATTTATCGACCACAAAGCCGCCATTGTTATGCTGCGAGCACACGGCGATTTCCAGCGGCTCGGTCCGAATATCTATCCCATTTTCGGTGTAAATATCTATCGCCAGCGGGTTCATAAACTCCAGCCGCTCGATGGGAGTCGCCTGCAGCGCATGATTTCTCTCAAGATAGGTGAATGCCTCCGGCTCCATATCTTCAAGGCAAAACTGTTCCTTACCCTCTCCCGGAATCAGGTTTTGCGTGAAATCCATAAACACCCGCCTGCCGAGAACCTGCGTCTCGTGATGAACCAGGACATCTATCAACGACGACTGATGATTAAGTATCCGCTGTGGGTCGAACGGCCACTGATAACCTTTTAGGAATATATTGGTCGCCATCTTCGCCGTAGTCGGGAAATAGGGAGCCAGGAATTCTTTTGGATCGTTTCCATCGGCGCCGGTCGAGAAGATTCTTGGGATGACCTGCATATAAGTCCCCGACACGTTCCAGCGGAATTTGGTCGAGGCCAGGCCAAATTGCGACTCGGTCAGATTATGCGCGGCAAGCCCCGCCGCCAGCGCAAGGCCGTGCATCCCTGTCTGGCCGTGCGGGTAAACGCTCACATCATATAATTCACCCGGTCCACCCGCCGCCAGAACCATATTCTCGCACAGAAATACCGTCAGTCCAAAATCCACCGTTGTCGTCGCCGTTGTTTCGGGAAACCCTTTCCCCGAAACCGATGTAGCAGCCCCCGTTGTTTCGGGGAACCCTTTCCCCGAAACCAATAGCCTGTTCTTATCAATCGTGACAATCCCGATTATCCGCCGCTCATCGCCAACTCCGCTTGTCAGCAGATGCGCCGCCTCTTGTTTGTCGAATATCTGAATCCCATACCGGTCAGACTGCACTTGCAGACACTCGCTCATGAACTTGGAGGTCTTAGGCCCTGCCGAAGTCGCGCGCTCGAAAGGATCGTGGTCGGTCTTGTAGCCTATATAAGCTCCTTCAGGATCGTGAGGGAAGGGTACTCCCGCCTGTACCAAATGGAAGAACTCTCGCAGTGACGACTCCCCTTCGGCCAGCGCCACATCGCCGTGCATACATCCGAACGCGGTAAGCGTTTTGGCGAAGTCCATGGCTGAATCGGCCACGGTCGGGCTGGTTCCCATTTTATAATAAGTCTGCTTGTCAGAACCGCTCATTCTGGACGCGCCAAGCCCCACACCCGCGGTCACTATGGCTATCAAATCCTCCGGCGCCTCAACGCCCTTGGCCTTCATAAACTCATACAGATGAACCGCGCAGTTCATCCCAGCCGCCCCGGCTCCCACAATCACCGTATTCAGCCTATAGACCGGAACACTTACCTTATCGCTAGTAGCACACACGCTCTGAGGGATCAATTGCACCAAATTCCTTTCATCTATAATCTGAAGCTGTCAGCTGTCAGCTGACAGCTGACAGCTTTTTCATCTGCGTTTATCTGTTTTATCCGCGTTAATCTGCGTTCTTCCCTGAACCAGACCCTATAGCCTCCGCAAATGGAACCCGCCGTCGAGGTTGAACACCTGCCCGGTGGAGAAGGGGAATAGCCCTTGCGCGACCGCCGACACCGCCTTGCCGATGTCTTCCGGGGTTCCCCATCTTTTAATCGGCGTCAGTCCTTCGGCGATCATTTTGTCGTATTTTTCTTTGACCGGAGCGGTCATCTCAGTTGCGATGATCCCCGGCTGAATCTCATAGACGTTGATGTCGTATTCAGCCAATCTATCAGCGTAGAGCTTGGTCGCCATCGAGACGCCCGCCTTGCTGATGCAGTATTCGCCACGCGCCGGAGAACTTGTATAAGCCGAGACCGACGAGATATTAACAATTGCCGGCATACGCTCCGGGTCCAATTTGCGCTGCTCGATCATCCAATTGGCAACCGCCTGCGTCAGAAAATACGGTCCTTTTAGGTTTATATTGATGAGTCTTTCAAAACTCTCCTCGGACGCCTCAAGTATATCGACGCGCTTGAGAGGCGCAACTCCGGCGTTGTTGACCAGAAGGTCCAGCCTGCCGAACTCCCGGCGGATAATGTCCAATAAGACGATCCGGTCAGCCGCGCTGCTGATGTCACCCTTCCAGGCGCGGCATTTACGGCCAATCTCCTCGATTTCTTTTTTAGTCTGGTCCGCCGCCGTGTTATCGGGGTCGAAATGGTTGATCGCGACATCATAACCTACCTTAGCCAGGGCAAGCGAAATGCCTTTGCCGATACCCCGCGACCCACCCGTAACCAATGCTACTTTCTGTTCGGACATATATACGCTCCTACGATTTCTTCAAATACTCATTTATCGCCTCGGCTGCGCGCATGCCGTCCGCAACCGCCTGGACGACTGTCGCGCCGCCGTTTATCAAATCACCACCCGCGAACACTCCCTTGCGCGAGGTCTTGCCATTCTCATCAACGCCAACCAGCCGCCGGTTAGTCAAATCGACCCCCGGCAGCAGGCGCTCCACTTCGTCAGATACTCCCTGCCCGAGCGCCTCCAAAACCATATCCACTTCAATAATCGATTCACTGTTGGCCACAACCTCCGGCCTTCTCCGCCCCGATGCGTCCGGCTCGCCGAGGATTGTCCTGGCAACCCGCACGCCCTTCACCTTGCCGTCTTCGACAACATAGTCAACCGGCTGTGTGAGCATCAGGAAGTGAACTCCCATATTGAGAGCTTCCTCACGCTCGGCGGGCCAGGCTGGCATTTCCTTGAACGACCGTCGGTAGATTAAAAACACATCTCTTGCGCCACAGGACGCCGCCTGCGTAGCCGCGTCCATCGCCGTGTTTCCGCCGCCAAGCACCGCCACCCGCATCGGGACTTCCGCCCCTAAATACTTAACTCTCTGTAGGAATACGATTGCATCCTCGACGCCATCGGGCTTGGAGTCAGTTAGAGAAGTCGTCGCGCTGAGTCCCATTCCAAGGAAAACCGCGTCGAACTCCTCCGCGTAAGCGGCCAAATCCTTCTCCCCGGTCAAACCCTCGCCGCTGTGGAACGCAAATGAATGCCCGCAGTCCTCTTTGAAAATCGCGTTTATCTCGTTATAAAAATCGCTCGTTTGCAGTCTGCGGCCTGGAATAGATGACGCCGCCACGCCGCCAAGCTCATCGCGGAGGTCGAATATCTCAACAGTATGCCCCATCTGCAGCAGCTTCGCCGCGCAGGCGATTCCCGCCGGTCCCGCGCCGATCACCGCGACGCGCTTCCCCGTGCTCGGAGCGCAGTGCAGGCCGACCATTCCAAGCTGCCTTGCCGCGCGGGCGACGTAACGCTGGATTTCGCGAATAGGCACGGGATTCTGGGAGAAGACATTCTCTACGCACGAGCCTTCGCATTGGACCTCCGACGCGCAAACATAAGCGCACATCTCCGGCAGCATGTTCTTATCGCGCAAGATGTCGTAGGACTTGCGAATATCGCCGTCAGCGACCGCCTTGATGAATCCGGGAATATCCACCCCCGCCGGGCAGCCGTCCTTGCACATCGGGTCGAAGCACTCCCGGCAGCGCTCGGCCTGGACGCGAATCTGGTCAGCCGCGTTCCTGCGCCCTTCGCGGTAAATCGGCCCATACACGTCCTTATCAAACGGAACACAGCCGGATTTGCCGCCGTCCCGCATGATCTGCGTGCATGATGAACATGTAATACATGTATGGCGAAGCTCCAATTTGCCTGTTTTGACGATCTCTTTTGCAAATCCGGGATACGCGAACGCCTGCCTGCCGAGACCGGCAATCCGCATAGCTCCATCCTTGATATTCGCCGCCGCCACATGCGGCCAAAGGTTCCTCAGCCAGCTATATCCGCTTCCGATGACCACTATATCCGGCACATGCTTCTGAATCCGCCGGGTCAGCCCAACCAGCCGCGCGACCCCCGCCAGCGGGTTCTCGTCAGGGATCTTCATCCCCTCGATCGGCCTGTCATACGGCCTGTTCACGTGGGGATTGAAATATGGATTGCCCATCGTGATGTTAATCAGCGATAGTCCCATCTCATGCAGTTCTTTGACCAGCCTCTTGGGTTCTTCCAAATTGGCTTCGGTTGGATTGTCCTTATCCATTCCCCAGCCGTAGGGGTAAGGATGCGAGTCGTGAATCCCCAACCGGCAGGTTACTATCTTATCCCGCCCGCATTCCGCGTAAATCTTGCCGATTATGTTCTTAATGAGCCGCGTCCGGTTTTCGTAACTTCCGCCGTATTTGCCCTCGCGGGTATGCGCCGCCAAAATCTCGTTCATCAAATATCTATGGCACGCCTTCACATCAACCGCGTCGAACCCGACCTCAAATGCCAGCCTTGCCGCCTCGATGTACTTGTCTTCAAGCGTCTCCAAATAATCATCGCTGACCAGCGGGTAATCCGCCGGAATTCCACGGTCGGGGTCGAGATAAGCGTCATGATGCGCGATCATCGGCGCGGGAGCGCTGACCGGGCGGCTGTAGCGCCCTGAGTGCGTCAACTGCAAAACCGCAAACGGGTGGTGGTTTTTCCCCATCGAATCAGCGGCGGCCTTGCGCGATTCCTCAAGCAGCCTGGCAAATGCGTCTTTCGTCCCCGCGTGGAGCCACAACTGTCTCGGATTTGCCCTGCCTTCGGGCGCTACGGCGCAGGCTTCGAACCACAAAAGTCCCGCCCCACCACCACCGAACCGCATATACCTTCGGAATGTAAGCTCGTCCGGCGCGCCGTTTGCCAGGCCGTCACAGCCCTCCATCGGCTGAACAGCCATGGAATTTGGAATTATCTTATCCGCAACCGTGACCGATTGCGCGAGAATCGATACATCATCCTCGGCCCTCAGATCGAGACCAAGCTCTCTAATTGCCGCGCGCAGCTCATCCATGCTCCGCGGCCCAAACCGTTCGTGTATCGTAACGCTCGACATCTCTACCTCCAGTGACACTAAAGTTTAACACATTACGGCTGGGGCTGTCAGTTGTCAGTTGATGGCTGATTACAAGGATTCCCTTCTCTAAACTCTAAACCTTCAACTCTCAACTCATCATTGACACCCCCTTCTTCCCAACCTATACTAAAACCTGAGGAGCCATTATACGCTCATGAGCGAGGCGGTCGTATTTGAAAACTATTCGGCGGAGATGAAGGGGCGTGAAGTCCTGCGCCGCGCATCGTTCACTGTCGTCCCCGGCGAGGTGGCGGCGGTCTTTGGCAGGCCGGGAAGCGGCAAATCGTGTATAGCCCGGACGCTTTGCGGACTGTTGAAAGGCTCGGCGGGGAGCGTGAGAGTATTGGAGCGGGATGTAGCTTCAATTGCGTCGTCATCAACGCGCAGTGTGAGTGTCGGTTTACAAACTCCATCCTTTGCACCTGATTTGACCGTCCATGAAAACCTGGAGCATCAAGCCGTTCTTTGGAAAATACCCAGGCGAAAACGCACGGGCCGAATCGCGTTCCTTACGCAAGTTCTTGACCTGGAGCCTGTGTTGCGAACACGAGCAGGCTGGCTGTCCGAAGGCCAGAGGCAAATACTGGAGATCGGACGCGCCCTCTTGCCCGAAACTCCAGTCATTGTTCTGGATTCGCTTCTCGACCACATCGATCCCAAGACCAGAAACACTATCATCCGCCACATCTTTGAAACCGCGCGCAAAAACCACACTGCATTTTTAATAACCACCACTTCCGCCGAGGTCGCGGAGTTGTGCGATAAAATCATAATTCTTGAAGAAGGCCGTACGCTGGCCGCCGACACACCTGAGGATATTCGCGCCACCGCGCACGATGAGATCGTCGTCGTCCAAACAGTGGACAACCCGCTTCTCAAAAAAAGAATATCGGAAAGGTTCAAAGTAGTAGTCCGCGAAGAAGGCGGCGACCTCAAATTCAGCCTTCCCCAAGGAGATATTGCGGCTGCCGAATTGCTGTCGGAATTGGACTCCCAGGTTTCCTGCGTCCGAGTGCGGCGGCAGACTTTGTATGACATAGCGGAGGAGCTTGCCGCGCCGGAGGAGGAATGGAAGCGATGATAACCATTCTGGCGTTTGAAGCGCGAAGGGCGTTCCGGCGAAGGCTGTCGCTTCTGGCTCCAATCATACCTATACTACTCATAATATGGGGGTTGGTTGGCAAATGGCTGGGACATCCGCTGCCGGGTTCGATGGCAGCGCTGATTATGTTCAAAGCGTCGCTTATCATATTCATCCAGGCTGGCCTTTCCGACCGCGAAGGCAGGTGGGCATTGGCTTTCATCACGGCTCCCAGATCCCGCTCGTTTCGGATAAGTCGGCGCGTCCTCCTGCTCGCTATTCCATTTGCGTTCCAAGCGGCGATTTTTATTACTCTAACAGGTCTTCTTAAGCTTTAGTGAGGGTGTATCCCAAGTTTATAACAACAATCCTTAAACACGAAACCACGAAAGGAAGAAAACACGAAAAGAGAAGAATTAATCACAGATGGATACAGATGAACACAGATAAGGGAAGAGTTGTTGTTTGATGGTTTTGGGGTGCGGTGGCTTGACACCGCTTTGCCCTCGACTCTTGCGACTCGCTCGACTCCTTTTATCATCTGCGTTCTTTTCAAAACCTTTTCGTGTTTTCAAAATTTCGTGCTTTCGTGATTAACTTAGGATGCGCCCCTTTCGTGAAGCATCCTAGACAGCGCATAATGCCTATGCTAGAATGCTTTCGTCATATTGCGCCGTAAGAGTTTTTAGATACTAGATCGGAGGTTGGTTTTCTTGGTAGGTATAAAAGATCGGCCCGTCAGGATCGGCATTATCGGCGCCGGAATGGGTTACATTCATGTTAAAAACCTCAAGAAATGTCCTGAGGCCGAAGTCGAGACAGTAGCTTTATGTGACGTCAACGAGGAACGCGCCAAGCATGTGGCAAGCGAGTTCGGTGTCCCGAACGTGTTCACCGATCACAAAGAGATGTTGAAGCAGGACTGGATTGACGCCGTACTCGTTTGCACCCCCAACTACCTTCATGCCCCAATGACGCTGGACGCTTTCAAGGCGGGCAAGCATGTTATGTGCGAAAAGCCGATGGCCATGAACGCTACGGAAGCCGCGGAGATGGTCGCAGCCGGCAAGAAGGCGGGTAAGACGCTCATGATGGCGTTCAATAATAGATTCAGGGCGGATTCCCAGCTTCTGAAGAAGTTCATTGAGAACGGCGAACTCGGCGACATCTACTATGCCAAGACCGGCTGGATCAGGCGCAAAGGCATTCCCGGTTGTGGTGGCTGGTTCACGACCAAAGAAAAAGCCGGTGGCGGCCCGCTTATCGACATCGGCGTCCATGTTCTCGACCTGACGCTTTGGCTGATGGGCAATCCCAGGCCGGTTTCGGTTATGGGAAGCGCATACAACAAGTTCGGTCCTGCGGCGGCAAAGGAGCGGGGCGGCACATTCGATGTCGAAGACCTCGCGGTGGGCCTCATCAAGCTGGACAACGGCGCCACTCTTTTCCTTGAGGCCAGTTGGGCGTCCCACATAGCAAAAGAGCAGATTTACACAAGTCTGATCGGCACTGCGGGAGGCGCTGATCTAGATCCTCTGCGGATTTACAAAGATATACATGGCGTCCCGACCGACGTATCTCCGCAATTCAAGCCGGTTTCGGGTCATGAGATGGAGATCAAACACTTCGTCCAGCGCCTTCGCGAAGGCAAAGAGCCGATGTCAACCGGCCAGCACGGTTTGGATATTATGAACATACTCGACGCCATTTATAAATCCATGGAAACCGGCAAAGGCGTCGATATATAGGACTTAAAAAGCTGTCAGCTGACAGCTGACAGCTTTTTTAACTCAACTTCAGGAGGCTTACAAAATGAAACTCGGAGTTCTCACAGTGCTGTTCGGCCAGCAGCCGTTGGAGCAGGCCCTGGACTACATCGCAGAATCCGGGCTGGAGGCGGTCGAACTTGGGTCGGGCAACTACACAAGTGACGCGCACTGCAAAACCAGCGAATTGCTCGAAAACGACGCGGCCTGCAAAGCCCTGCTGAAGGCGGTCGAGAGCCGGGGGCTGGAGATCACCGCCCTTTCCTGCCATGGCAACCCGCTTCATCCGAACAAAGAAATCGCCAGGGTTCATGCGGATATGCATCGGAAAACCATCGAGCTTGCGGCCAAATTGGGCATTGACCGGGTAATTGACTTCTCCGGCTGCCCCGGAGAAGGACCGAACGCTGTTAGGCCCAACTGGGTAACTTGCCCGTGGCCGCCGGATTTCAAAGAGATACTCGACTGGCAGTGGAACGAAGTTGTCATCCCCTGGTGGAAAGATGACGTTGCATTTGCCAAGAAGCACAAGATCAAAATCTGTATTGAGATTCATCCGGGCATGGTGGTCTACAACACCGAAACGATGCTCAAGCTGCGCGACGCCGTGGGCGAAACCATCGGCGTGAACTTCGACCCCAGCCACCTCTTCTGGCAGGGGATGGACCCGATAGAGTGCATTCGCAAACTCGGAGATTCCATTTACCATTTCCACGCCAAAGACTGCAAGGTCTACACGCAAAACTCCAAGCTGAACGGCGTGCTGGACACCAAGCCGTACGGCGACGAGATCAACCGCTCCTGGATATTCCGCACCGTCGGCTACGGCCACGGCTACGATGTCTGGAAAGATATGATCAGCGCGCTCAGAATGGTCGGCTACGACGACGTTCTCTCCATCGAGCACGAAGACAGCCTGATGTCGGTAAACGAAGGCTTCCAGAAAGCCGTCTCGTTCCTGAAAGAAGTAATGACCTCGGAAGGCAAAGCCGAAATGTGGTGGGCGTAGGATATCCGGTGATGTTCAGTCTTCCTTGTATCGTCATTTCGAGCGGAGCGCTAGCACAGTCGAGAAATCTGCTTTCGGGAATAGCTATCAGCTATCAGCTATCTGCAGTCAGGTAATACCAAGTTTAGATAACTGACGAACGCGTTTGATCATGCGACGTTAAGCTGATAGCTGAAAGCTGACTGCTGATAGCTTGCTGTAAACGCACTACAAGGATATGGTAGTATTGCGATCTATTCACCGCTCGAGGTGGTTGACAATGAAAACCAAGAAATTTGACTGTGTTGAGATGAAGCATCGAGGTGGGCAGAAGGTCTACGAGGCGGTGAAAGGAATGACTGCCGAACAAGAGCTGGCTTTCTGGCAATCGAAGACCGATGAACTGCGAGCCAGGCTGAACGCCAAACGAGACGAGCGCGCGAAAAGGGCCCGCCGCACCGCTTGAGTTCTATTCACTACATATTTTAACCTCTTTGGGCCAGAGCGTTTTTGCTCTGGCCCTTTCTCATTTTGAATCGATGGTTTTACCAACCTCCAAAAACGACTTGAAAATGTGCAGCATAATGTGCATTATGATGTTAAAGGTGATGACTAACATAGATATTGACCGGAATTTACTTAAGGAAGCTCAGGCTCTCGGTAATTACAAGACAAAGAAAGCCACCGTTAATGAGGCCCTCGCGGAGTATGTCCGAACGCGCAAGCAGCAAAAGATACTGGAACTATTCGGGAAAATAGACTTCGATTCGGATTATGACTATAAAGGCCGCTAGTGCGGTGCGATTGCGCTCAGCTAACAAGCGACCAGGACTTCCGGCACATATCACAATGCTGCCCGCTTCAACTTTTGTAATGACGTAAGTTTAGTTCTCCAATATCCGACGAATAGCCATAATGGTATAATGATTATTGTAAAGGAGCTGTCAGCATGAAAGCTTTATCGGTAAGCAAGGCAAAAGAGATTCTCAGTAAGTTGGTCGGCGAAGTAGCGTCTGAGCATGAACCCGTGCTCATACGCGGCAAAAAGACAACGGCTGTCCTTCTGGATCAGGACGACTGGCGAGCGATCCAGGAAACCTTGTACATCTTGTCGATTCCAGATATGCGGGAGTCTATCCGCGAGGGATTGGAAACCCCGGTCGACCAATGCTCCGAGGAACTATCCTGGTGAGTTGGAGAATCGTTGTTCGTTGTTTCGGGAAACCCCTTTCCCGAAACAATCCAGATTAAGTCATCGCCCAGGCGCCACTCTGCCTAAGCGTGCCAGTCAACACCCGTGAACTGCTTGGCGTTTTGCTCGATGAATAGCCTTCGCGGCTCCACTTTTTCGCCCATTAACATGCTGAAAGCGTCGTCGGCTTCGATGGCGTCTTCCAGAGTTACCTGGAGCATCGTTCGTTTCGTCATATCCATCGTCGTCTCATGAAGCTGGTCGGCGTTCATCTCGCCCAGTCCTTTGAAACGGCTCACAATGACATCTTTCCTGTTGCCCAAGGTCTTCAGAACCTCATCGCGCTCGGGCTCGTCTTTGGCGTAATACTGCTGGTCTTTGCCGACCTTTATCCTGAACAACGGCGGCTGCGCTATGTAGACATGGCCTTCCTCAACCAGCGGCCGCATATATCGGAAGAAGAATGTCAGCAGCAGTGTTCTAATGTGGTCGCCGTCAACGTCTGCGTCTGTCATTATGATGACCCGATGGTAACGCAGCCGTGAGAGGTCATATCTAGGACCATTATCCTTGCCGTTCCCGTTTCCGGTTTCACTCTCCTCGTCATCTTCAACCGTCGAGAGGCCGGGTGTGGAAATACCGGTTCCAAGTGCGCTGATCAACGAGCGTATCTCAGCGTTCTCAAGCACCTTGTCGATCCTGGTTTTTTCTACGTTGAGGATTTTACCTTTTAGCGGCAAAACCGCCTGGTAATGGCGGTCACGGCCCTGCTTGGCGCTTCCGCCGGCGGACTCACCCTCAACGAGATACAGCTCGCACTTTGTAGGGTCGCGCTCCGTGCAGTCCGCGAGCTTGCCTGGAAGCGATGAGTTCTCCAGCGCGTTCTGCCTTTTGACCAGTTCGCTGGCCCGCCGCGCCGCTTCTCTTGCCCTGGCCGCTGTTAGAGACTTGTCGACGATCCTCTTGCCGACCGCCGGGTTTTCTTCCAGGAATTCGGACAAACCCTCGCCGACCACGGAGTTGACTATACCTTCAATATCGCTGTTGCCGAGCTTGGTCTTGGTCTGTCCCTCGAACTGCGGGTGCAGCAATTTGACCGAGATGACCGCGGTCAAGCCCTCTCGCACATCGTCACCGGACAGGTTGGAGTCCTTCTCTTTCAAAGCGCCTGACTTGCGCGCGTAAGCGTTGATAACGCGGGTCATAGCGGTCTTGAACCCCGACAGGTGGCTTCCGCCCTCGATTGTGTTGATGTTGTTCGCGAACGACAGGATGTTGTCCTGGAAACTGTCGTTATACTGCATCGCGATCTCAACGGTCGTGTCTTCCCTGCTTCGCTGGAAATATACGACCTTGTGCAGTCCGGTGCGGTTTCGATTAAGGTGATCGACGAACGCCGCGATTCCGGTGTCATACTTGAACTCTTGAGATTCGCCGGTGTTCTCATCGTTGAAGGTTATCTTTATGCCCTTGTTCAGGTAGGCGAGTTCGCGAATCCGGTTGATGAATATATCGTGGTGGTAATCTATCTCACCGAATATCTCAGGGTCGGCCATCCAGCGAGTGTAAGTTCCCGTGGTCTTGGCTTTGCCGACGACTTCCAGAGGGGTCACGGGGACGCCGCGCTCATATCGCTGCCGATAGCATCTGCCGCCACGGCAGACCTCGACGTAACACCATTCGGCCAGGGCGTTTACCGCCGAAACACCGACGCCGTGCAATCCGCCCGATACTTTATAACCGCCGCCGCCGAACTTGCCTCCGGCGTGCAGTATCGTCATCGCCACTTCCACGCCGGAAAGGCCGGTCTCAGTGTTGATGTCCACGGGAATTCCACGGCCATCGTCCCGCACGGACAGGCTCTTGTCCGTATGGATTGTGAAGTCGATCTGCGTGCAATAGCCGGCCATTGCTTCGTCAATACTGTTATCGACGACTTCAACGAACAAATGGTGAAGTCCGCGAGTCCCGGTGCTGCCGATGTACATAGCAGGCCGCATACGGACAGCTTCCAACCCCTTAAGAACGGTTAAATTATCGGCGTCGTAAGCCGTTTCGCTCTTAGTTCCGTCAGCTTTCTTTTTCGATTCCTCTTCTTGCTGTTTAATCTGCTCTTCGTCCATTGCCATTCGCTTCTATCCTTACTGCGCGGTCATGCGCGCTATCTGTACAAAAGAAAAGCCGCAACCGGCGCCGCTTCCAGCGGCAACGGCAACGAGCCACGACTCGACTATGTTAATTGAAACTTATATTAAAGAAATCCGGTTCCATGAAGGATGTCTTGAACTCAATTTTGCGTTCCATGACACCTATATTATAGCGCCGCTCCCACGCTCAGGTCAAGCGTGAATTGAGTCGGGGCGCGTGTCAAATGTGGGGAAATGCCGAAACACCGGAACCATCAACCGACAACTATCAACCTTTCTGTTTGGACAAATAGCGTTCAGAGATATATCATGTATAGAGACAAACACGGAGAATAACTTGGCCAAGACTTACGAGAACCTGATGCTGCAGCAGATGAAAGCTCTCCAATCGTGGAGGGCCGCCGTGTCACACTACCCGCATGTCATAGACGAAACGCAGCAGGGGCTTGTGCGGACACTGCTGGCCCTTTGCGTGGAATATATGACCGATCCCTCCACCGAATTGGAACAGGACATCACCGAGGAAGCCCATGAGTTGGCCGACGCGGTCCTTCCGCACATCGATGTCGAACTCGCTATACAAATATTTCGGGATGAGCTTGTTGATTCCATTCTGAAAAACCTGTCATTCCAGCCGGACGCGGCTCCGCGTGTGCTGCGGTTTTCCAATCTGATCAGCGACGCGTTCTATAGAGTATATTCGGAATCATTGAAGCGCACGATACGCCACCAGAAAATGGAGAGCTTGTCGAATGAGTTGAGGGTCGCAAAAGGCATACAACAACGTCTTGTTCCGCAGTCGGCTCCCAAGGTGGAGGGTTTCGATTTCGCCGGAAGGCTGATACCGGCGGCGGAGATCGGCGGCGATTATTGGAGCATCAAAGAGCATCTTGAAGAGAACATCATAACCATTAAATTAGCTGATGTGTCGGGTCATGGAATCGCGGCGGCCACTCTGGTTTCGGCGGTCAAGTTCATATCCGGCGGCTATTTCCAGTCGGCCAAAACCCCTTCATGGGTCATGGAGCAGACCAATCGAGTATTAGCGAAAGAGACGCCGACGGAGATACTGGTCAGCATGGTTTACGGGTGGATTTATACAAAAACGAAAGAGATCAGTATTGTAAACGCAGGCCACGAGCCGGTGTTCATTTGCAACCCCGAAGGGTGTATGGATATCCCTCCCACTGGACCTGTATTGGGCATATCCGAAGCGCGATATGGCGAAACCAAGCTGCAGCTTCGCCCCAATGACATTCTTTTTTTCGGCTCGGACGGGATAACGGAAGCTGGCCGCGGAACCCCGTTTGGCGTGGCAAGGCTAAAACGGCTAATATCGGAAAACCGGCATCTCCCAGCGGGCGAACTGGCTGATAGGATAATCGAAAGAGTTATGGACTTCGCCGGCGGAAAAATACACGATGATCTCTCACTCGTTATAGCCAAGGTTACGGAAGATGTTGCGATTGAAGAATAACCGCGCTGTTTTTGCTACGGTAATGCTCATTTTAGCGTTGACGCTCTCCGCCAACGCGGCCAAAAAAAGCGCGATTACCACTAAGAATTTCTCCATAGTCTATTCTCCAGCGAATAAGTCCGACGCGCAGTTGGTGGTGGATTACGCGGAGAAAGCGCTGGACAGGGTTTCAAAAGACCTGGGATACGAAGCTCCCACGGGTTTGAGCCGAATCCCAATTCGCGTTTATAGCTCCCGTCCTGACTTTGTTTCGGGTACGGGCATCGACAAGGACCGGCTGGTCGTGGGTCGAGCGTGGTCGGGAACCGAACAGATTGAGATCGACGCTTCCGGCACGTACGCCTGGGTGGAGCAAGTGACGGCTCACGAGATCACGCACGTTGTTATCGCGCGAATTCTTGGCATACGGGCTTCTAAATTGCCGCTTTGGGCCAATGAAGGTATCGCCCGAAACGAATCCAACGAGGCAAGCTCTGAAGATAACGACCTGGTCGGCGACGCAATCTCCAAAGGGGATTACATCCCGCTTAGCCAGATCGCCAAAAGGTTTCCATCCGATGACGAGCAGGTCAGCCTTGCTTATGCCGAAGCGACCTCCTTCATGCGTTACCTCAAGACAAAGCATGGCATGGGCACATACAAGAGGCTGCTGAGCGAGACTGCCGTGAGCGGGAATTTCGATAAAGCGGTTGAGAGGGTCACGGGGTCTACACTTTCTGCTTTGGAGAAAGCCTGGCGGAAATCCGTCTCCAAGGGATTCTCAGCCAGTTGGCTTGGCCGGAATTTGCCTACGGTGGTAGGGGCTTTGATGGCCATCCTATGCGTGCTTGCATACAAGGCGATAAAGCTCAGGCAGCGATGGAACTCCGCCAAATGGCTGATCGAAGACTCCGACGACGGTCTGGACTACGGCCCCCCTCCGGAGTAGGTTGTCAGTTAGTTATAGCTGTCAGCTGTCAGCTGTCAGCTGACAGCTGACAGCTTTCCTTTCCCATTTCGCATCTTGCCAGAAGTCTCCATTGCGGTCATACTGTTTTTGACTAATAGCAGAGTTACTCCGTCGCTCGGAAAGGAACAATTACAGCAATGTTTCGTCTCAAATACCCTGTATGGCAACCGCCGAATCGTCTACAGTTAGCGTTGCTGGCCATCGCCGTTATATGCGGATTGTCGGCAACAACAAAAACAAACGCGGATAAGGGGGGCGTTAAAGCCAAGGTGGATAATTCCCAGTTATACCAAATGCCGGAAGAAAAACTTGAGACGCGCTGGTATACGTTTGAGAACGTGAAAGGCGCCAAAGGAGGAGGCGGTAAGGCCAGGTTCGGGCGCAAAGGATCGCCGGCGACTCGTGTGCCTCCGGGGACGGCGATCGATCTGGCCGATATTCAGGGGCCTGGAACCATTCGGCGTATATGGCTGACATTCGACCCTCGTGACGGCGAAGTCCTGCGCGGCTTCAAGATTGAAATGTACTGGGATGGGGCTAAGACCCCGGCTGTGCAGGCCCCGGTTGGCGATTTCTTCTGCCATAGCCTCGGCCATATGGCGACATTTGAAAACGCATGCTTCTCGTCGCCGGAAGGGCGGTCGTTCAACTGCGTTATCCCCATGCCGTTCCGTAAGGGCGCGAAAATTCGGATGGTCAACGAGTCGCCAAAGGGTATAGGTTTCTACTATGAAGTCGATGTGACCCAGGGCGATCAACATGATAAGAACATGCTCTATTTCCATAGTTACTGGCGGCGCGAGAACTACACCAAGGTGCGGCAGGACATGACGATATTGCCCAAGGTCAACGGGCGAGGGCGCTTCCTTGGATGCAATCTTGGAGTACGGCTTCATCCTAATACGGAAAATTTCTGGTGGGGCGAGGGCGAAGTCAAGGTTTATCTGGACGGCGATGACGAGTATCCGACCCTCTGCGGCACAGGGACAGAAGATTACATCGGTTCCGGCTGGGGACAAAATCTGTTCTCTAATAGATTCCAGGGAAACCAGTTCGTCTCCAAGCCTAAAGACTCCCGGCCAAATGCTTATGGGTTCTATAGATTCCATATTCCCGATCCCATATACTTCTACAAGGATATACGGACTACTATACAAGTAATGGGCGGTCCGAATTACCGGCTGATGCTGGAATCGATGGATAAAGACCCGTCTCTCAAGTTCATGAAGGCCGGCGACGGCACGGAATACTATACGAGAGAGGAACTGGAAAAGAACCCAAAACGTGCGGAGGTAATGGAGCGAATAGACGACTACTCGGCCACCGCGTACTGGTATATGGACAAACCCGAAAACGGACTGCCGCCAATCACGCCATACGAGGAGCGGGTCAAAGACCTTCCGTAACTGAGTGGAAGGGAGTCGAGGGAGTTTTGGCGCCTTCGGCGCCGGCATCGGCATCGGCAGCAGGCTACCGATGCAACAAGATTGGAAGCTGTCAGCTGACAGCTTTCCCTCAACCCTCAACCTTCACGCTCCACCGCTTGCTACTGACAAGCCGGCCATATATAATGTTGACGTTGCTTAGTCAGCATTTTGCGCGAGGAGGCGTATCCCATTGAAAGATAAAGAGTATGTCTTAAAGGTAGCAAAAGACCAAAATATAAGATTTATCAGGCTCTGGTTCACCGATATTCTCGGCTTTCTAAAGAGTTTTTCGATCACCGTTGCCGAGCTTGAGAACGCTCTCGAAGAAGGAATGGGCTTCGACGGCTCGTCCATCGAGGGTTTCGTGCGCATTGACGAGAGCGATATGATCGCCTTGCCGGACCCGAACACTCTCTCCCTTCTCCCCTGGAGGTCGAAAGAGCAAGGAGCAGTCGCGCGCATGTTCTGCGATATAACCTATCCAGATGGGACTCCCTACGAGGGCGACCCGCGCCAAGTATTGAAGCGGACGCTCAAACGGGCAGCCGATATGGGCTATACGTTCTACGTTGGCCCGGAGTTGGAGTTCTTCCTGTTCAAAAGCTCCAAGGGGTTGCCGGAGACTCTCGATGAAGGCGGTTACTTCGACCTGACCCCGCTCGATGCGGCGACCGACATTCGTAAAGATACTATATTGTGCCTTGAGGCAATGGGAATACCCGTTGAATACAGCCATCACGAAGTAGCGCCGAGCCAGCACGAGATCGACCTCCGCTACGCCGACGCTTTGACCATGGCCGACAACACGATGACTTACAGGCTGGTCGTGAAAGAGATCGCCATGAAGCACGGCGTCTACGCCACCTTCATGCCCAAGCCGATGTTCGGGCAGAATGGAAGCGGGATGCACGTGCACCAATCTTTGTTCAAGGGCGATAATAACGCGTTTTTCGACCCTAAAGCGGAAAACCAACTCTCCGATGTGGCGAGGAAATATATCGCCGGCCTGATGAAGCATGTTTCCGAAATCACCCTCGTTCTCAACCAATGGGTGAACTCCTACAAGCGGCTCGTGCCTGGCTACGAGGCCCCGGTGTACATCTCCTGGGCGATGCGAAACCGGTCGGACATGATAAGAATTCCCGGCTACCGTCCCGGCAAGGAGGACGCCACCCGCGTCGAACTGCGGTCGCCGGACCCCGCTTGCAACCCGTATCTTGCGTTCGCCGTAATGCTCGCGGCCGGCCTTGAGGGGATCGAGAAAGGTTACGAACTGCAGAAGCCTTACGAAGGCAATATATACAAACTGACCGAAGACGAGCGTGATGAACAGGGAATCCTGACCCTGCCTGAAGATCTGTATGAAGCAATTAAGGTCGCCGAAAAGAGCGATTTGTTGAGAAAGACGTTGGGCGACCACGTCTGGCATTCCCTGATCGAGAACAAGAAGATGGAATGGGAACGGTTCAGAGCGCAAGTCACAAGCTTTGAGATTGATAAGTATTTGCCGATACTTTAAGGGAAGCTGTCAGCTGTCAGCTGTCAGCTGACAGCTCAACCGAAAACCGACAATACAAATCTGAGATTTTTATGCTGCGGGAACGGTATAATTTGAAGTCAGTGAGGATACAGTTTAAGGTAGTTCCCGCAGTTGTCATCACACGGTTCTGCTGCGGGAATTAACGATTGCTAATACGAAAATTGTGATCGTAAAGGTCATTCCCGCAGCATAGAACCGATAACTGTCAACCGTCAACTGACAACTCATATCTGTGTTTATCTGTGTGCATCTGTGGTTAAACAAAAGGATCGATAAGCAACATGCCTAGAGTTCTAGCGCTTGGTGATGACGAGCGCGCGTTAAACGCGCTCGTGGCGGAGTTGGTTGGCGCGAACTATGTTGTTACCAGCTCCCCAATAGAGGTTGACGCAGCGGAAGAGGCTATGGCGAAAGGGCTTCCTGACCTCATCGTCGCCGACCTCCGGCCTCTGCAGACCGACCCCGCCGCGCTCAAATCCGTTTTATCCACCAATGACGACTGGGGCAACCTGCCGCTCATAGCGCTCATCCAGGAGGCCCGCCTGCAAGCCCTTTCGGCCCTGCCGCCGATGGACGATTTCACTGTCGATCCCGTAAACATCCCTGAGCTTCTCGCCCGCGTTCGGCTGGTCCTGATGCGCCGCCACAAGCTCGAAGAAGAGAACGTTGTCCGCCTCGACGGATTAGTTGTCGACCTCGAAAACTACGAAGTAACGATTGGCGGCGAACCGCTCGATCTCACTTATAAAGAATACGAGCTTCTGCGTTTCTTGATAACCCACCGCGGGCGGGTCTTCACGCGAGAAGCTCTCCTGAACCACGTCTGGGGCTATGACTACTTCGGCGGAGCCAGAACGGTCGACGTTCACATCCGCCGCATCCGCGCCAAATTGGGCGTCTCCCATGAGGAATACGTCGAGACCGTCCGCAACGTCGGCTACCGCTTTACGCAGTAGCTTCGCGGTTGGCGGTTGATGGTTTGGAGTGCGGTGGCTTGCAGGCTGTTGCAGAACTTTTGTGTTCACTATAAGTGAACACAAATGATTTTATGAGGTGAGTGTCGAATACCTTCTTTGGAGGGAATAGTGATGCCCAACTTCAAGCAGTCGCCGATGGATCCCAGGCAACTTATGATGT
>JAUSEB010000266.1 GCA_030650495.1 Armatimonadota bacterium
GGCGAAAGCGCAAACTGCAAAAGGAACAGCTAGAAGGGCTGGAACAGGTCGAGCCATAGGCGCAACAAGGATAGCATGAAAACCAACTAAGGGGACATTTTCCCTCTGCAATAGAGGGGACATAATCGCTCGGCAATAACAGTATCTCTCGGCTTTCTTTCAACTCTCAACTCAAAACTCTAAACTCGGTTGACTTCCACCCTCGTGGAAACGTATAATTTCTTGGCTTTATTCTCCCGTGAGGATGTAGATAATGTCTGACCGGAACGTACACACAATATGGGCCGAAGTAGTCGAAAAGGTCAAAGAGCGTACCATCAGCCCTGCGCTGTGGAGAGCGCTGGAGAAAGCTCAAGGTATTATTATCGAAGATGGATTCCTTGTTGTTGGATTTGCGCCTATTGACTACTCATTGCGAGGACATCTTGCCAGTTCCGAGCACCAGAACGCAATAATAGCGGCAGTCGCCGAGGTAGCCGGACAGCCATTGAGACTGCGGCTGATAGAAGGCTTAACCATTGCTGATTGGGAAAATGCAAAGAAGCGTGAAGCCGCCGCGGAGGCCGTTAGAGAAGCTGCTTCGCGCAAGCGAAGCGTGGAGTTGGCCGCCGCCAAAACCTGGGAGGGCGTTATGGAGCAAGTCTCAAGGAAATACGCCAACATGCCTATGCGACAATTGCCACAAGCTAGAGCTAGATACCTTGCGGAGGCGGTCCAGATTATGTCAGAGGCTATGGATGTATTATATCCCAGCAATGGACAAGCCGACGATCTCGCCGAAAGATCGCTTGCACGGTTGATCGAGAAAGTAGCAACTCTCGTGGACCTGCCCGGCGCTATCGTCGCCGACCGCCTACTTCGCTACCGAGGCGAATTGCAATAAATAATATGATGGGTGGCGATTTCCGAATCGCCAACCCAAGACCAAAACCGGATTTCCAAATCCGGGATGTAGGAGGACAGCTTTTGGTACAAGTAACACTAACAAGGTCTGAGGCCAACGCCGTTTTGCGCGACGCCCGCGACTTCTTTAGCAGTTTTGGAAACTTCCTGCCGCCACAGGCGCTGTGGTCCGTGGAGGAGTGGCTTGAACACAAGAATGCGATGGAGCCGGCAATCAGAGGCGGCTGCGGCTGGGACATATTCAAGCCCGCGCCTGATTACGCCAAAGAGGGACTGACACTTTACACGCTTACCAATGGTTACCCCGGCAGCTATCAGGTATACGCGGAGAAACTGCTTATGTCCATCCCCGGCCAAGTGTGCCCTATGCACTATCATGCAATCAAGCAGGAAGATATAATCTGCGCAGGCGGCTCAAATATGCACATAGAGCTATACCGGGCGGAAAACGAAAAGCAATTGAGCGACAAGCCGGTAGAGGTAGTCATCAATGGCGGACTAAGAACGGTCAAGGCCGGAGAAGAGCTGGCGCTCAAGCCCGGCGAGCGTATCACGCTTGCCAAGCGCATGTTCCACAGGTTTTGGGCGGATCCCAACGGCGCCGGTCCCTCATTCATCCGTGAAGTCTCGATGGTCAACGACGACGCCACGGACAACTATTTCCTGGGCGAGATCGGTAGATTCGCCGATGTCATAGAAGACGAACCTATACTTTGGCCGCTCTGCACGGACTATAAGAAACTCGGAATCGCATTTTAGGGAGTCGAGAGAGAGTTTAAGGTTGAATGTTGAATGTTTAAGATATCGCCGCCGACACGCTCTTCTTCAGCATTAAACATTAAACATTCAACAAGCTTCGGCTTCAAAGAACAAGCCGAAGGATAGGAATAAAAGGAGTCGAGCGAGTCGAGGGAATTCGGGATTCGGAAATCCCGTTTCAGTTTTGGGGTGGCGATTCGGAAATCACCACCCAGTCCGGTTCCCTCAACCCTAAACCCTAAACTCTCAACCATAATATGAAAGACATTGCCAAACTAACGGATCATCGCGGAGTTCGCCTACAGCGTGTAGGCATCAAAGACCTGCATGTTCCCCTGCAAATAAGGGAGCGGGAGGACGGTTTCCAGCACGTCCTTGGGAACGTTACTCTCAGCGTTGACCTCCCTCATCGTTATCGTGGGACTCATCTCAGCCGCCTTGTCGAGACGGTGTTCCAATGGCGGGACAAACCGCTCAGCGGCCACGAAGTGCGGATTATCCTGGAGCAAGTCCGAAAAAAACTTGAAGCCAAGCGAGCGCACATGACAGTCAAGTTTAAGTACTTCCTGACCAAGAGCGCTCCAGCAAGCAAGAGCCAGAGCGCATTGGACTACGACTGCGAGTTCACCGGAGCATTGGAAGACGAAGGATTCGACTTCATCCTTGGCGTCGAGGTCCCCGTCACCACGCTCTGTCCTTGCAGCAAGGAAATATCGGATCGCGGCGCGCACAACCAACGCGGCGTCATCAGAGCGCGCATCAGATGCGTCAAGGACTCCTGGTTCTGGATAGAGGAACTGGTCACCAACCTTGAACGGTTGGCGAGCTGTGAGATATACCCTATGCTCAAGCGCAGGGATGAAAAATATGTTACGGAAATGGCCTACGATAACCCCAAGTTCGTAGAAGACGTTCTGCGCGACGTAGTCCTGTATCTCCGCAAAGACAGCCGTATCGTCTGGTACGAAGCGGAATGCGAGACCTACGAGTCCATCCATAACCACAGCGCTTACGCGTATCAATCGGAGTGGCGGAAGGATTGGGAGCAGCAGTGAAAAGAGCGGTCTGCCTGCTCTCTGGAGGCTTGGACAGCAGCACGGCTACCGCCATTGCTATTTCCAAAGGCTTCGAAGCCTACGGAATGACCTTCCGCTACGGCCAACGCCACGAAAAAGAGATAACAAGCGCATTTGCAGTCGGCAAAAGCCTTGGCCTCAAAGACCATGTCCTCGTAGATTTCGACCTCCGCAAATGGGGCGGCAGTTCCCTGACGGACGATATTCCCGTCCCGACAGACCGTGACGCAGATGAGATGGCGTCCGCGATCCCGTCCACCTACGTCCCCGCGCGCAATACGATCTTCCTGTCATTTGCGCTATCATACGCGGAGACATTAGGCGCGGACAGCATATTCATCGGAGTCAGCCAGATCGACTACAGCGGTTATCCCGACTGCCGTGAAGAATATCTACAGGCATTTGAACGCATGGCCAATCTTGCAACAAAAGCCGGCGTGGAAAAAACAACTATCTTCAAAATCGAAGCGCCCTTACTCCATATGAGCAAGTCGGAAATCATACAGGCGGGTCTCGATCTCGGAGTTGACTACTCCCTCACCTGGAGCTGCTACCAAGGCGCCGACCTCGCCTGCGGTCGCTGCGACAGCTGCAAATTGCGCATCGACGCGTTCCGTAAACTTGGGATGACAGACCCCATTGCATACATGGATCAACCCGACACCCAATAATACGTTTCGCTATACTGCGGGAACGGCGTATACATAAAAACTATGGATTAAGCATAGGGTAGTTCCCGCAGTAATCCCACCTACGCAAGCTGCGGGAATTGAAGTGGATAAACGCATCAGTTTATACTGCAAGGCCATTCCCGCAGCATCTCGCGACCGACACCCATCACCCAATAAAACGCTTCCTC
Organism: Armatimonadota bacterium; assembly: GCA_030650495.1. GTDB lineage: Bacteria > Armatimonadota > UBA5829 > UBA5829 > JAUSEB01 > JAUSEB01. Next base: position 3,598 of record JAUSEB010000266.1, read on the forward strand.
GTTTTGCCGCGGGAACCGTTTCATGATATACTTAAGTAACTTCAGGAGGTAAAACCAGTCTATGGGGCAACTGGTATACATGAACGGGAATCTTGTTCCCGTTGAGGACGCTAAAGTATCGGTTTACGATCACGGGTTTCTTTACGGTGACGGGGCGTTTGAAGGAATCAGGGTTTACGGCGGAAGAGTATTTAAGCTCAAAGAGCATATTGACAGGCTTTATATGTCATGCCGGGTTTTGATGATCCCGCTGCCGGATCCGGCTGAGAGCATGGTTCAGACCGTTCTCGATCTCGTTAAGACGAATGATGTCGGCGACGGCTACGTGCGGATCACCGTCTCGCGTGGAGTAGGACTTGGTCTAGACCCGCGCGTGTGCAAGTCGGCGACAATCGTCATTATGACGGATAAACTTGCGCTGTACCCGCCGGAGATGTACAAGAACGGTCTTGAAGTCGTTACCGTCTCTACCCGGGTTCCGCCCGCGCAGTCGATCGAGCCAAGAGTCAAATCACTCGGAAAATATCTTTGCAATATCCAGGCGAAGATCGAGGCAAATCGTGTAGGCGCAGGCGAAGGTTTAATGCTAAACGTCGAAGGTTATGTAGCCGAAGCGACCGGGGACAATATATTTTTGATTAAGAGCGGTGAGATAATAACTCCGCCGCCTTACGCCGGAATACTTGCGGGAATAACCAGAAGCACGGTGATCGAGCTTGCGCGAAGCAAAGGCTATAACGTGCGCGAAACAATGTTCACGCTGTTTGACGTTTACACAGCGGACGAGTGTTTCCTAACGGGTACCGCCGCGGAGGTCATCCCTGTGGTTAGAGTGGACGCCAGGATAATAGGGAATGGAATTCCCGGCCAGGTCACGCTCGACCTTATGTGCGCTTTTCATGATCTCACCAACGGTGTAGGAACGAGCGCGTGAGAAACAAAATTCGCCGTTGTCAGGTATGCGGCGTTCGAGAGATAACGACCAGCGTCGCAATCTGGCAGCACGGCAGTGAGCAAAGTCGAACGTTTGTATGTACATCCTGCGCCGTGCGGGAAGAGAAATTGATTTCTCAAGGCGGCGAGGTAATCTCGCTCGCCGAGGCCGTCGAAATCGTAGCCGAAAATCAATCTCGGCGGGCCGGCGCCGACCATGAAAGAGGTTGTCCGGTGTGCGGATCCACTATTGGGGAGATTGTAGCCGATGGACTGCTTGGATGCGGGTACTGCTACACGCGATTCCGAGGAGAGGTCGAATCCTCTATAAAGATGACGCAGGGAAACCTGAATCATATCGGCAAATCGCCTTTCGGATAAAAATATTGCCTATGCTTAGGCTCGTTCTTTGGAGCCTAAGCTAGAATATAGTCAAAGCGTAGGATTTAGGTGTGAAACTCGACCTCCGGCCGGGATGGATTTCCGGTGAAGGACCAGAAAACGATGTTGTTGTGTCGACAAGAGCCCGCCTGGCGAGAAACCTTGCTGAAAAGGCTTTTCCGGCAAAGGCATCGCGAGATGACCTGATCGAAGTGGCTGATCTGGTCCGTGAGAGCGTAAAACATCTGGAGGGGCGATTTCCAGGAATTCGCGTTCTGGATGTTGAAACCCTCGGAGAGGCGGAGCGAGAATATCTTGTCGACGCCCATGTGGCGAGCTATGAACAGGTGGAGCCGCGGGACGGCAGTATAATAATACTGAACTCCGAAGGCAGTATCGCCATAATGGTAAATGAGGAGGATCATCTGCGGATTCAGACAATACTTGCTGGACTGCAGCCGGCCTCAGTGTGGCGTCTCGCGGACGAGGTGGATGATTGCCTTGCGCAGGCGCTGCTGTATGAGTACTCTGACAAATATGGTTATCTAACCGCCAGCTTGAGCAATGTGGGAACCGGGCTGCGGATATCCGTTATGCTGCATCTGGCGGGACTTGCAACATTGGAAAGACTCGCAAGGACGCTTAGAGCGGCCCACGAGTTGGGAATCTCAGTAAGGGGACTCTTTGGCGAAGGCACCAGCGGACACGGCGATTTCTACCAAGTGTCCAATGAGGTCACACTAGGACTGCCGGAGTCGGAGATTGTCTACCGAGTGCGCGGAGTCGCGGAATATCTGATAGGCGAAGAACGAAGAGCGCGTGAAGAACTGGTGGCTGAACCAGGCGCGAAATTCGCGCAAAAAGCCGCTGAATGTTTGGATACGCTGCAACGTGCCAAAGAGCTTGGAGCGGCTGACGCCTTGGGGCTGCTGTCCCCGGTCAGGTTGGCCGCCTCGATGGGAATGGTCAAAGGCGCCAATGTGCGGCTATTTAACGAATTGCTGATAAAAATGGGAATCGGGCGCATGAGCGCCAGAAAAGTGTCATGGGACGCTGTAAAAATGGAAATGACCAGGGCTCCAAAAATAAAGAACCAGCTAAAAGGATTGGAAATACTAGAACGCTGAAACTAGTTTAGTAAAACGTATGGCTACGTCATTTCGAGCGGAGTCGAGAAATCTGCTTTTGAATAGCTTATAAAGAAAAGCAGATTCCTCGTTTCACTCGGAATGATGGTGCAAGATATAGTCGGTGTTTCGGGAATCTTGTTCCCGAAACGAAAAAAAGACGAACTCAAAGCCTGATTATCTCGTCTAATATATTGAGTATAAACAGAATGGAAGGAAGCACATAATCCTTGAGCAAAGGAGGGAAGCGATATGTGGCAGAGGTTCACGGAGCGGGCGCGACGAGTAGTTTTCTTTGCCCAGGAAGAAGCCGGACGGCTTGGTGAGAATTATGTAAGCACCGAGCATCTGCTTTTGGGACTGGTTAGGGAGAGCGATAGTGTCGCCGCCAGGATTCTGGAACGAATGGGCGTAAGCCTCAGCAAAATCCGCACCGAGATAGAAAGACAAGTCTCCAGGGGAGACGGAAGGCTCGGTCAGGATATGCAGCTTACGCCGAGAGCAAAGCGAGTCATAGATTTAGCCTATGATGAAGCAAGACAATTAAATAACAACTACATAGGGACGGAGCACCTGCTTCTCGGACTTATCCGGGAAGGTGACGGCTTGGCCGGACGCGTGCTCGCCAAGTTGGGTGTTGATATAGAGCGCACGCGTCGCGAGGTTATGAGCCTGCAGGATGGCGAAAACCAGATCGTTGCGTCAAAGTCTCGATCTCGTACGCCTACACTGGACGAGTTTGGGCGTGACCTTACTGATATGGCGCGCAGCGATAAACTGGATCCGGTTATTGGACGGCACAAGGAGATTGAACGTGTCATCCAAATACTGAGCCGTCGCACAAAGAATAATCCGTGCTTGATTGGTGAGCCGGGCGTTGGTAAAACCGCCATCGCGGAGGGCCTTGCGCAGCGTATCGCTATAGGCGATATTCCTGAGATGCTCAAGGACAAGCGTGTGGTAGCTTTGGATTTGGCCGGATTGGTGGCCGGAACGAAGTATCGAGGCGAGTTTGAAGAGCGCATGAAGCGGGTCATGGACGAAATTCGTAAAGCATCCGGCGAGGTCGTGCTCTTCATCGACGAGTTGCACACATTGGTTGGAGCAGGCGCCGCCGAAGGCGCTATCGACGCCTCTAATATAATGAAACCGGCGCTTTCCCGTGGCGAGCTTCAGTGCATCGGCGCGACAACCGCGGACGAGTTCCGCAAATATATAGAGCGCGACGCCGCGTTGGAGCGGAGGTTCCAGCCGGTCCAAATACGCGAGCCGTCCGCCGAAGAAGCTACGGATATGCTGAAAGGGCTTAGGCCGCATTATGAAGCGCATCACGGAGTCGAAATCACTGATGATGCCTTGGTGGCCGCCGTACGGCTTTCAGACAGATACATATCCGACAGGTTCCTGCCTGACAAGGCGATCGACTTGATAGACGAGGCCGCATCGAGGGTCAGGCTCCAGCTCACATTGCCGCCTGAGAATCTCAGACAGGCAAAAATGGAGCTGCAGAAGATCATGAAAGAGATGAACGCCTTGCCGAACAGCCAGGAGTATCACCTCGCCGTTGACCTGCAGGCCAAAGAGAAAGAGTTAAAAGAGCAAATAGAAGCTCTCGATAAAGAATGGCAAGACAGCAAGGCGGATAAGAAGGCAATCGTTACGGAAGACGAGGTCGCCCAGATCGTCTATAGTTGGACGGGAATCCCAGTCTCCAGACTGGTCGAAGGCGAAACCGCCAAACTGCTCAAGATGGAAGAGACACTCCACGGGCGTATCATCGGCCAGCACGAATCTCTGGTCGCCGTAGCGAGAGCTATTCGACGGGCAAGGTCCGGCCTCAAAGACCCGAAACGGCCTATGGGTTCGTTCGTGTTCCTCGGCCCGACCGGCGTCGGAAAGACCGAGCTTGCAAGAGCTTTGGCCGAGTTCCTATTCGAAAAAGAAGACAATCTGATTAGAATAGACATGTCCGAGTATATGGAGCGATTTGCGGTATCCAGACTCGTCGGCGCTCCTCCCGGATACGTCGGATACGATGAGGGTGGACAGCTTACGGAAGCGGTTCGTAGACAGCCATACTCTGTTGTGTTGCTTGACGAAATCGAAAAAGCGCATCCTGAAGTATTCAACATCCTGCTTCAGGTTATGGAAGACGGCAGGCTGACGGATTCTCAAGGCCGCGTGGTCGATTTCAAGAACACCGTCATCATCATGACCTCAAATATCGGGGCTCAGTTGATAAGTGGCGACGCGGGAATGGGTTTCCGCACGACTGAGAAGGGTGACGAAGACGAGCGCACATACGAGGGTATGAAGCGCCGCGTTGTGGAAGAGATGAAGCGAGTATTCAGACCCGAATTCGTCAACCGCGTTGATGAGGTAATCGTCTTCCACTCGCTCACAAAGGCAGAGATACTCCAGATCGTAGACTTGATGGTCAGCCGTATCCGAGGCCAAATGGTAGCGCAGGGTATGGACCTGGAGATCAGCCAGGAAGTCAAAGAGCTTCTCGCCAAGGAGGGATTCGATCCCAACTTCGGCGCAAGACCTCTAAGACGAGCCGTACAGCGGTTTATAGAAGACCCGTTGAGTGAAGAGATCCTGCTCGGCAGGTTCTCTGAAGGAGACACAATCCGCGCTGAAATGGAAGACGACAAAATCTTTTTCACGAAGGCGCAAGACCTGACAAAGCTTGTGGTAGCTCCCAAAAGCTAACGCGGCTTACAACTAACTGGAACAAAGACCCGGTCAATACTCATTGGCCGGGTCTTTATTTATTTGATGACTGTCAACCGACAACCGGCAACGGGTGAGTGTCAAATGTGGGGAAAACATCGTGAAACCGTAGGGGCGAAGCATCTGAGTCTGTATTTGATACAGTGTGCTGAATCGTGAAGCAGATGCTTCTCCCCTACAAATGACATACACCCCCCGACAACCGACAACTTCCTTGGAGGAAACCTCAACCATAAAGTCAAACTATACCTCAAGAATAAGCTAACTTGATGGATGGAGATAAAACCCATGGCGAATATCCCGGTCGCTTTGCAAATGTACACATTAAGAAATGAAGCAAACGCTGACTATCTGGGGGTTCTGAAGAGCGTCGCGGAAATGGGATACGCGGGCGTAGAGTTGGCAGGCATGCCGATCCCGGCTAAAGACATTAGGAAGGCTTTGGATGGTCTGAGTCTAGTTGCTCCCAGCATGCATGTAGGTTATAACGATCTAGTGAACGATGTTCAACGGCTCATTGTGGAAGGACGAGAGATAGGCGTCAGTTATATAACCTGTTCCGGCATTTTCAATGATCTTCGTAAAAGCGCCGAAGGTTATAAAACCGCAGCCGAAGCCTTATCTCTCGCAGGCGAACAGTGCGTAAAGCAAGGGCTGGAATTGTGCTATCATAACCACGCTTTCGAGTTCGACAAGTTCGACGGCAAGTGCGGCTATGACATACTTTTTGAAAACAGCGCCCCTCGCTATCTCAAGGCGCAGATTGACACATATTGGGTCCAATTCGCGGGCGAAGACCCAGCCGCATATATCAGACGTTACGCCGGTCGCTGCCCGTTAGTTCACCTGAAAGACATGGCCAAGGATGAAGAAAGAGCATTTGAGGTAATCGGAAACGGCATTCTCGACTTCAATGCCATATTCAAGGCATCTGAGGCGGCAGGAGTCACCTGGTATATTGTCGAACAAGACATATGCAAAGGCAATCCGCTTGAATGCGTCCGTGAAAGCCTCGACAATCTAAAGCGAATGGGAATATGAAAGATTTAACCAGTATTGTAGGAGAAGACAAATGGCTTCTGAACGTATAATTTCGATACCAAACAAATCGCATTTATCCAACTATGGGAGCAAGCTAGTCCTGAACGTCATAGGCCCTGGTCTTCGCGACATTCACTATGCTTCAGGCCGTCTTGCGAGAGGTCAGAAGCCTCACGCGCATCTAGTTTTAGTAAAAGATAATGGCGAGGTCGTCCAGGCAAAGCGCGTCAGCCTGAACTGGACGCCTTATCAGATACAAGCGGAATTCGAATTCCCCGACGGCTTGCGAGTCATCCAGCGATCGTGGGTGGATACGCCATTTGTCCATTCAGCCATAACATTCAAAGGAGCGCTTCCGGCAGGAGCTAAATTGGCCGCGCAGGGTGTTAGCTACCAGGAAGCCAAGGTCTTCGTAACTCCCCGGAAGACCGTCATGCTGGAAGAAATGGACCCCGCCTTCAAACCGTTCGTTCTCGAAATAGCGTCTACTGTAACTCCAAATACCGTGCAGCTTTCCGTTGATGGCAAGAACTGGAAAGACGCCGATTTTGAATGGAGCAGGGAGCTTGTCCATTACAGGATGATTTTCGACCGCCTTCCGCGCCAGATGATTTTGTCCGCCCACCTCGGCAAGCTCTCAAATCCTATTTCCGTTAAAGATTGGCAGAGATCGATAGGGCGCGAAAGAGCAGTAAAACGAGAATGGCTCCGAGCTTATGACGAGGAATTCCCCGATGTCGATTGTCCGGACGAACGAATCCGCCGGCTTATGCAATACTGTTTCTATGTCCACAGAAGCGGAGTATTCACTCTGGAAGGCATGCTCCCATATCCATTCGTCGCGCCTTCAAAGATCACATATCCCGCCTGGTGGATGTGGGATACGGCTTTCCATTCAATTGTCGACGCGTGGATGAAAGACCCATCGGTAGCATTTGGCGATTTGCTCAATCACACTATTCTCCAGACAAGAAAAGGCTGCATCCAGGACGCCGCTGGTGAATACTACGCCGATACAGGCGTGCTCAAATGGGTCCACCCGGAGCAATACGACAATAATCCGCCGCCCAGCACCGGCCCGTGCGTCACCGGAATCGCGGTTTGGGACGTTTATCAAAAGACCGGCAGCCTGGATTTTGTTAAGCGCATCTACCCACATTTGGTCATATACGAAGATTGGCTAATCAAAGAGAAACCGTCTAAGCTCGATCCTGATCTGATAGCCTACCATAACTGGTGTGACGTCGGATGGGATGATTCAAAACGCTGGGGCAAGAGTGGTATGAGTGATATGAAAGACGCCGTTGACTGGGATTTGCCCGTAATTCCCGTGGATGGCAATGTCTTCCTTTTGATTTTAAGGGATATACTTTCCAAGCTGTCCGATTTGCTAGGAGACACCGAACGACGCCGCGAGTACGCTGAAAAGGCAGCCCGCACCCGGCGCGCCATCGATCAGCGAATGTGGAATGAGCAGGAAGGTTTCTATTTCGACATCCTGCCTGACGGCAAAATGCTTTCCGTATGGAGTCCCGCCGGCTTTGTCCCGCTTCTTGCCGGAATTCCCGGAACCGACACCTACCAGCGGCTGCGGGAGCATCTACTCGATCCCAAGAAGTTTTGGGCGAAATATCCGCTGCCGACCCTCAGCCTGGACGACGAGCATTTCTCGAACACCAATTGGTGGAGAGGCGCCATGTGGCCCGTCATTAACTGGCAGGTCAATGAGGGTGTGTTCAAATATGATAAGGAGTTGGGTCTGCGCCTGCTGATGGCGACAATCGACGCAATGACCAAAGACGGCTACCCAACCTGCGCGGAGCATTACAACCCCGTCCAGGGGAAGGGCGGGGGAGCGGTCGATCAAGGGTGGGCGGCTATGCCGGCTGACCTCATCCTTCGCCGGATTTACGGAATAATCGCAAAACCCGACAGCGTGGAGCTAAATCCATATCTGCCCGCTGATTGGCCGGAGGCGTTCGTGCGAAATGTTTTCGTCGCCGGAACAAGCATAGAATTGCATTACGTCCGCTCCGGCTCTGCGCTAAAAGCGGCGGTTAAAAACACCGGACATCAGAAAGATATAACTATTACATCCGGCGCAAAACGTCTTGTCCTGGCTCCCGGTGTTGAGGGAATGATCGAAATCGGCTCATAATGATTAAGCTGTCAACTGACAGTTGACAGATTAAATCGTACTCAGATGGCCCCGGAGATCCATGTCCGGGGCCATTTCCATCGGATATCCATGTCCGATACCTATGTTTTTAATATGCTGCGGGAACGGCATTATTTGAAATCGCTAAGGATACCGCTCAAGGCAGTTCCCGCAGCATATTGTTATCTCAACTTGGTATTGGCTGACAGCTTAAATCAACCTACAACTACTTAGGCTCAACATAATCCGGATTCGGCACAGGCATCTGAGCGTTCACGCTCTTTCGCCACTCGATCAACTTTGCATGAAGCTCCTTAACCTTCTCCGGCATCTTGGCGGAGAGGTCAGTCGTCTCTCCGATGTCATTTTTGAGATCAAATAACTCAAGCCGGTTGTCCTCAAAATACTCGATCAGCTTCATGTCTCCGCATCGAACAGCTCCGCTCGGAGCGCCGCCTTGAACGCAGTAATGCGGATAATGCCAATACAACGTATCTCGCTTAAGAGATTTACCTTTTTTCAAAAGCGGAACGAGGCTAATGCCATCGATCTCTCCATTTGGTTTGCCGCTAACACCCGCCATTTCAAGTATCGTAGGGTAGAAATCATTGCTGCAAACCATCTCATCGCAGACTCGTCCTGCATTGACTACTCCCGGCCAATTAATAATCAGAGGCTCGCGAATGCCTCCTTCATATAAATGACCTTTGCCGGCGCGGAGCGGATGATTCGATGTGGCAGGCGTGTTCGCTCCCTGCTTGACATGCAGCCCCCCGTTGTCCGACGTGAACATAAATACGGTATTGTCCGCAATCCCGAGAGCCTCAAGCGTAGACATTATCCGTCCAATGCCCTGATCGACGCTTTCGATCATAGCCGCGTATACGGGATTATTATGGATTTGGTCCGGGCGGGCTTTTGCCTTGTATTTTGCTATAATACTCTCCTTCGCCTCGATTGGTATGTGGACCGCATGATGAGACAGAATAAGGAAAAATGGCTTGTCCTTGTTATTCTTTATGAAACCAACGGCTTCATTGCTCAGCCTGTCGGACAAATACTCACCAGGCTGCCCAACCAGCGGAGGGTTGTTACCCCAGGCCGGATAGAAGTAGCTCCTGGGCATACCTGATGCCGTTCCTCCCACATTTACATCGAACCCTTGGTTCTCAGGAAGGAATTCATTGCCGCCAAGGTGCCATTTACCGATATTGGCGCACACATAGCCCTTCTGCTTTAACGCTTCGGCTATAGTCACCTCTTCGAGCGGCAGATGCTGTAGGATTTCCGGCTTGTTTAGCTTAAAATGCGGGGCTATTGGAGCTCCAGGCAGCCAGTCTGTCAGATGTAATCGAGCCGGATGCTTTCCCGTCATTATGCTTGCGCGGGTAGGAGAGCATACAGACGACGCCGCGTATGCGTTAGTAAATCTCACTCCTTCTTTCGCGAGTTTGTCGATATTTGGAGTCTCATAGAATGGGCTGTCATAACAACCAAGATCGCCCCATCCCATATCATCCATAAGAACGAATACGAAATTCAGCGGTTTATTCTCAACTCCTGCTTCCGCTTTTTCCGCAAACTTGGATAGAGGAGCCGCCATACCAGTAGCAGCCGCACACTTTATAAACTCCCGCCGACTCATTGAACCCATAACAACATCCTTTCCGATCAAGTTTGGTGTTTCGGCATTTCAATGCCGAAACTAATGAAACTAATCTCTCTGGGTGGCGATTTCCAACTCCCGAATAACTACACCCGGCTGCTATCCGAACAACCCCGCCGCTTTCTCGACGGTTTTAAGAACACCCCACGTCAACGGAACACCTACCAAAGCCCAACTGTTCTTTGCCGAGAAACCGAAGCATCTTTCTTACTTCCATTAGACGGGATATGTCCTTACATAGACCCCTGCGCGAGCCTAATCATCCGACAAAAGTTATGCAAACAAGCTATGATAGCATAACTTCAGTAAAGGCTGGAAGTAGCTTGCAAGCGAAATAAGAGTTCAGAGTCGAGAGTTGAGAGAGGGGAAAGACAGCGATGAGCGATGAGTAACGAGCGATGAGT
>JAUSEB010000279.1 GCA_030650495.1 Armatimonadota bacterium
GCTGGAAGTCTTCAACCGATTCACCCGCCCGCAGCCGGCGCAGGTATTCGCCGAGCTCGGCAAGAGCTTGCGGCAGGTCGTTCTTGTCAATCTTGCGACGCTGGGCGCCAAGTCCGAAGCCGTCGTTCTCAACCTTGAAGAAGGCGATGGTATTAGTCTTCTTAGCCAGTGACTTATCCAGAATAAGAATAGAGGTTTTGACGCCGGAATAGGGATTGAACACACCCGCCGGCAGCGACACCACGGCGACGAGATACTCCTCCACCAGCATCTTGCGAAGTTGTTTATAGGCGGTCTGACTCTGGAAGATGATGCCTTCGGGCACGATGATGCCGGCGCGGCCGCCGGGCGTGAGGTGCTCGGCCATGTAGTCCACGAACAGCACCTCGCTCCGCTTGCTTTGCACTGAAAAGCGGTTGTGGGGCTTGATGCCTCCCTTTGGCGACATGAAGGGAGGATTCGCCATGATGACATCAGCGTATTCGCTCCAGCGGTCCTGACTGGTAAGGGCATCGTATTCGGCGATGTGCGGGTCGGCGAAGCCGTGCAGATACATATTCACCAGAGACAGGCGTACCATATCGGGCGAAATATCGTAGCCCTTAAAGTTCTGAGCTAAGCGGCCCTTTTCGTCCGGCGTCAGGGTGCTGTTTCCCTTGGCATCAGTGTTAGCTTTGAGGATGTGTTTATATGATGAGATGAGGAACCCCGCGGTGCCGCAGGCAGGGTCGAGCACGGTCTCCGTTTTTTTCGGGTCGACAATCTCGACCATGAAATCGATGATGTGACGGGGGGTAAGGAACTGTCCGGCATCCCCCTGAGAGCCAAGCACCGAGAGCAAATATTCGAAGGCGTCGCCAAGGCGTTCGCTGTGGTCGTAGTTAAACTCATCGATGACCTTGAGGAACATCTTGAGCGTTTCGGGGTCACGGTAGGGCAGATAGGCGTTCTTGAAGATGTCACGGAAGAGCAACGGGATGCCGGGGTTCTCCGGCATCTTGGCGATGGCTTCGGCGTATAGGTTCAGGGTCTCGAAACCACCCAGCCCGGAGCGCATGAGTTTGGCCCAGCCGTAGCGGGCAAACCCATCGGCGAAGAATTTGCGCTTGCCGCCCATCTCCTCGCTCTCGGCGTCCATATCATCCATGAATTTATAGATAAGGGCGATGGTAATCTGCTCGACCTGGCTCTTGGGGTCGGGCACTTTGCCCACAAGAATATCGCGGGCAGTATCGATGCGGCGTTTGGTATCGGTGTCAAGCATTTTTGATTTCCGATTTCCTATTTTTGATTTGAATCTGCTGATTTTCGACTTTTGATCGTCCGGCAGTCTTAGCTGATGCGACAAAAATCGCTGTTAATTCATCAGCCTCTTTCCACAACCCATCAACAAGGCTGTGCTGCATCAGTTCACCATCCATAATCAGTTCAAGCCAGAACCTGCATTCATCCGCTTCTTCTACTACAGTGCCTATTTTAGCTATAAACTCCGCCTTTGAACGTCCTCGGCAAGCCGCACGATAATTAGCCCCCACCGAAGTGCCGCTGCGGATCAATCGGTTTCCCAACGCCCGACCCGCAACGGTGTTAGGTATGGCATCCACCAGCTTCATTACTCTTAATGCAAATTGCTTTGTCCGTTCTTTTAGTTCTGTTTCGTTCACTTTTACTCAATCTTAAATCTGCAATCAGCAGTCAAAAATCACGCAAACTGGTTCAAGGAAACATAGTCCTTGACGTATTCGGGAATTAGCTTACGGTACCTCACAGGAACAGCACGGAAGTCGCGGGTAGAAAAGACCGGGTTGGTGGCCAGATCGGTGAACTGACCGCTCTCGATGATGTGGCGCACCTGATCGCTGATGACGTAGGCCTTAAAGTAGGTCTTGATAGCCGGGATGGCCTCGGCCTCCTCGGGTTTTGAATCGGCGACGAA
>JAUSEB010000294.1 GCA_030650495.1 Armatimonadota bacterium
AGGACTTGAATCCCTGATCTCGTGGCTGAGAACCCCCTCCCTCGCGTGATTTGACCTCCCATCCCCAACCTGCTGCAACAACCTTGCGATTAGTAGCAGCGGCCGGGTTCCGACTGTGGGGCTTCGGCCGCTTTGTGTAGCAGCTTCAAACTACCTCCGTTCCCCAAAATCCCCATAATAATCCCGCTCCAAATCCCCCGATGGGCATAGCGCTTTGGTTGCTTCCTCCGCGGATTTGGCCCATTTGATTATCTTGCGAAACTTGGATGGAGAGTAATGGAAATAGTCACCGTGACCTGCGGCGATGACGTCGGGCTTCCAATCCATTATCATCTCAGCGGATCGGGCACAGATCGAACATTATCTCAGCTTGCGTCATTTCACCAATACTCTCTGATCTCCAACCCTCCGCGTAACGCGCTTGTAGTCGAAATACTCAAGCAGAGGGATAATAAACCTCCTGCTCGATCCTGTAATATCTCTAAATGCGCTCACGGACATCGGTCCATTCTTCGCTACGTAATCTCTTATCAATCCCTCAGCGGCGGTAATCGTGTCGGAATGGAAATACAAGCCCTCGGCTATCTTCAGCAGCTCTTCCTGCGACACCAACAAATCCAGAACGTCTTTTGAGTCGCGACCTCCGGCTGCCGCATAGGCTTCTTCTACCGATGGCGGGTTGAATTTCGCCTGACGATAGGCCGCTTCTATTGCGCTTAACGCTTTCTCCTGTTCAGGCGACAGTTTCAAATCGTGTCCGGCGAGCTTTACGATACTTTCGGTTACCGCCACTTTGCCGTCCATTCGCAGCAATGACAATAGGGCGTTGAACGACTTTTGGTCCAATCCACGCGCGGCGACGGTTCGCAATTCCTCTTTGTTTTGACCCGGCTTCAATGGGTTTGCCTTGTGAAACGCCGCAAGCGATCCCAAAACCCGCTCCGTAATAGTCGAAAGCGTAACCCGGCTCATCAGCGCGCCTGATTCCAACTTCACCGCGCGTTTATGGCTGATGAGTTCCTCAATGGCCGAGTTCACTTCTCCCTCCGGCAGAGCTACGGATTTGACGATCTCAGCAATAGACTTCGCGCCGCCGGAAAGCAGCGCTTGCTCGACCAATTCCCGTGGGTCTCCCTGCAGCTTCGCCGATAACGATTCCAGCGCCGCCGCGTCAAATCGCTTTCGCCTTACCGCGTTTGGCTCGATGACTATCCCGCCTCCGATGACTCGCATTGGGGAATACGACCGCAAAACGAATCTATCGCCGCGCGCGGCTACGAAAGGCTCCTCGGCCTTGAATTGTATGAATCCGTCTTCGCCCGCCTCTATCTGTTCCTTGTCCAGAACAGTCACCCGGCCAATAATCTCCGCCGTGCCGATATGCAGTCTCAATCTGGACTTGCTTCGAAGCGGCTTCTCTTCATCTTTCAATATCCGAGCGTGCGCCGCTATCAACTGGCTTGGCTTTAAGTATCCCGGCGGGGCGCAGACGCTGCCTCGCTCAATGTCCGATGTCTCCACTCCCGCCAGATTCACGGCAACGCGAGCGCCCGCGGTCACTTCTTCCAGTTTCCGCCCGTGCACCTGTATCTGCCGCGCGCGGGTCTGTATTTTTTGCGGCAACACCTCAACAGCGTCCCCAACCCTCATCGTTCCGCTAACAAGCGTGCCGGTTATGACCGTGCCAAATCCGGTCAGCGTGAACACTCTGTCTATCGGCAAACGGAACGGTACGGATATATTATGTTCCTCTACCTCATCGCACAGCACATCCAGAGTTGCCGCCAATTCGGAAATCCCCGCGCTAGTTAAGCTGGACACGCGGACAATAGGAGCATCCTCTAGGAACGTTCCCACAAGCTGGGCGCGGATGTCTTCCTCAACAATCTCAATCCAATCGTCATCGACCATATCGCACTTAGTCAGCGCGATGACTCCTTTTTTCGTCTCAAGGAGTTGCAGGATTTCCAAATGCTCTTTGGTCTGAGGCATAACGCCCTCATCAGCCGCAATGACCAACAGGGCAAGATCAACGCCGCTTGCGCCCGCGAGCATGTTCTTGAGAAACCGCTCATGCCCCGGCACGTCCACGATGCCCACAGTCCGCCCGCTGGGAAGCGTGAGGGAAGCAAAACCGAGGTCGATGGTCATCCCCCGCTGCTTCTCTTCCTTGAGCCGGTCGGTGTCGATACCCGTGAGAGCCTTTATGAGCGTAGTCTTGCCGTGATCTACGTGCCCGGCGGTCCCGACTATGATGTGTTTTGTTGAACTAGACGCTTCCATACCATTCATCTGTGTTTATCTGTGTGTATCTGTGGTTAAATAAGGGTAACTATATACTTGACAACTGTTGCTATCTATGCTAGACTGTTTGTATGAACACAACAACAGCCCCGCAAACACTGCTAGAAATGATCTCGCGCTACTCTGACCCCAGAGCTTGCCATGACGCAATGGTTAGCTTTCGCTGGCCGCATGGCGTAGCGTGTCCTCACTGCGGCTCGGTGGCTATATGGTTCACCGAAAAGCGCCTACGTTGGCAGTGCAAGGACTGCAAGAAGCAGT
>JAUSEB010000297.1 GCA_030650495.1 Armatimonadota bacterium
AACGACGAATCTGCATTTGCGCTGCGCCAGACAAGGTAGCTTATGGCGCCGCTGACTCCGCTCCAGGATACCTGAATTCCAGAACTATATGTTCCTCCCGAAGCGGATATCCCGCTTGGCGCCGACAATCCGCGGTATCCTGATGCAACGGAACTGAAGGCACTTGTGGTTGCGATTGAATATGCCTTTACCCAGTAATAATACAAATCGCCGGGGATGGCGGTAGAATCATCACAAGACGGCGAAGAAACACGCGTAATTTCAGAAGCCGCGCTACTACTGTTGCGCGAATTACGATAAATAATATAACCCGGAGATCCGCTTGAAGCGCTCCAGCTTAGTTGCACATAGTCCAGGCTGGATCCTTGAGAAGCCGACAGGGCTGTCGGCGGCGTTAATTTGGTAGAACCGTAACACATCGCGCTGAAACCACTGCTCGCGGTCGGCGCTGTTGCCTGAATCCAATAATAATAAACAACACCGGGACTGACGGAAATGTCGTCATAGAATAAGGCCGTCGTGTTAGCCAGCAGTGAAGCGGTTGAAGAACTGCTTGAAGTATTCCGGTAGATGGAATAATTAGTTGCGCCGGATGCCGCATCCCATGTTACCCGCACTCTATCCGTATATGTTCCAGCACTGGCTTGAACATTCTGCGGCGCCACTATGTTCCCCTCTACAAGGAACGTCATCGTTGTTCCGCTTGTGCTGAAGTTTCGAAAAATCATGCCAAACGCCGTTCCATCCCACCAGTGCGCCTGGGGTAACGAACTGTCGCTGAACTGGTTGTTGTATGCAGCAGACGAGTTGCCGCTGTAGTAAAGGTCATTGGCGTCACCGCTGTTTTGGTTGTTCTCAAAATGCCACTTGTTGTCCGCTTGAACCAGAGTCAGCTCGTAGTTGGCATGGGTTGTATTGATGGCAATGCTAGAGTCGTCGCGGTCACCGAGTTCATCCACGTGCCAAATGGCGACTCCGGAAGCCGCAATTAGCGCATCCCGCCCCGCCTGCTGGCGATTTTCAACAAGGAAGTACTCCGTCGACACGCCCGGCTTTTGGAAACGATAGAAATGATTGAATTCTGATCCGGCGGAAGAAGTCAGCGACGCGGTCAGATAGGAAGTGCTGGTCAATTCGGTAATCGTCGCCCAACCTGCCGCCCGTTTCAGATAGGCATTAACCTGAACCGGGTTATTATCATACGAACCATATCCCATCAGGCAGAAAGAACCGGCTCCACCATAGGAAGTATAAGTGTAGTCGTAGATATCCGGAAAGTCGCAAAGCATGTGCCCATTCTCATGGCAGAATGTTCCGATTGCCAGGGACGAGCCGATGTCGGTGATCTGGTAACTGTAAACTTTCTTCCCGCCGGAAGAGAGCTCTTTCGGGCTGGCGAGCGCCCAGGAGTGGGGCCACAACCCCATTGACCAGACGCCGCCGTTGCCGCCGGCATAGAACACGTTGCACGCAACGACATTACTACTTGCATCAACGGTGAGATTATTGAAAGTCGGCAGGATTTCCGTCGTGTAATTCGTCATGGCCTTCATTATTGTAATCGCATCCTGGATCAGCAGACGGGCATTAACACCGGCATCGATAGCCGTATTGTTGTAGGTAGTCTTGGGATTTGTCATCCTGATGTAGACCGTAACGACGTTTGAATATGTCAGCAACCCGTTGGAGTTGTCTTGAAAATACTTCTTGACCGATCCGTTGTTCCCGTATCCCGTGTAATTGTCGCCATTGCAGAAATCAACGATATTGGACTGCGCAATTGTCGCCGGATCATCGCTAAAGTCTATAAGAAGACACAGCCCAAGTTTGGTTCCCGTTGTAGTCGAACTCGGCGGCGCCGGCAACACAGCGTTATTTCTCCGTGCTTTATCCTCGATCTGCCGCTTGGATTTTAGCGCCTTCCAACGACTGGAAACACCCGTTCCCTTGTCCCATTTTGACTGCCTTTCCCTCGCGCGCTCTTTAACTGCCTGCGGATTTGCACGCAAGTGCGGAGTCAGCCCCAGAGTTGTCGGGTCCCCCTGCCCTACCTGCAAACCGGTGCTCAGCAGATCATTGCCATCAGCCGAGAGCTTGGCATAATAATACGCTTTCGTGGCAGAATCAAAGACCACCGTGTAGCCATCGAGCGTTTCAAAGACGGCATAAAACTCATCGCCCTGCCCCCATAGCTCAATCCGCTCGCCGTTCGGCTGTTCAAACTGAATCCGTTTGGCAAACGGCGCGGCTTGCACCGTTGCTGCAGTCAGGAGCGTCAAGACGAGAACACGCCCTGCCAACGCCATGATGTCACCAAGAATGATTTTTATCCTCATGGATAAGACCACCGCCCGGCAGTTAATTCCTTATTGCAATCCCGCGCAAGACGGCAATATGCCTGAATTCCTCGCTGATGATT
>JAUSEB010000301.1 GCA_030650495.1 Armatimonadota bacterium
TGTCGGTAATGAACACACAGGCGACAGGCAATATATACGTGATTTTGCCGATTCATTTGTATTCATCCCAATGGCAGGAAATATGGAATAGATGAACATAGCTGTCGCCGGGGCGATACTGGCCTACGAAGCCGTAAGGCAGAGATGGGAAGTAACGAGTGCTGAGTGCTGAGTGCTGAGTATTATCAGATGCTTCGGCTTGTTCTTTGAAGCCGAAGCCGGTTGAATGTTTAATGTTTAATGTTGAAGAAGGGCGTTCCGGCGGCGATATCTTCAACCTTCAACCTTCAACTCTCCCTTGACACCACCCCGCGTAGCAAGGTATCGTTTAGCGAACGCTTCACATGTGAAACAACCAATGCAGATTCTTGGAATTGGTACCGATATAGTAGAGATAGAGCGTATTAAAGATATATGCCGCCGGCTGCCGGGCTTCGAGCCGAGAATATTCATCCAAGCGGAGTTGGAGTATTGCAGGCCAAAGGCCGGAAGATATTCTCATCTAGCGGCCAGATTTGCGGCTAAAGAGGCGGTCGCGAAGGCGCTTGGAAGCTCGTTTAGCTGGCACGATGTGGAGATATACTCGGAGCCGTCGGGTAAACCGGCGGTGAGGCTGCACGGCCGGGCAAAGGAAGCGGCGGGAAATTCGCGCGTATTTCTCAGCATATCCCATTCCAGGGATTACGCCACGGCGGTTGCTGTCCTGGCGCGAGTCGCGTGAGTCGAGGGAGAGTTGAAGGTTTAAGGTTGAATGTTTAATACACGGGTATGCTTCATTCAACCTTCAACATTAAACATTCAACCGGCTTCGGCTTCAAAGAACAAGCCGAAGGATAGAAAGCTGTCAGCTGTCAGCTGACAGCTTAAACAAACCATTGCCGGTGTTTTGGCATTTCAAATGCCGAAACAAAAACCGATTAGATATGGTAATGACACTATGAAAATCGTAACTGCCGCGCAAATGCGAGAGTTGGACAGGCGGGCCACGGAGGAGTACGGCGTTCCGAGCCTGCTTCTGATGGAGAACGCCGGGATACGTGCCTTCGCCGCTATTTCGCGAATCCTCGAAGGCGTTGAAGGCAAGTCCATTTTAGTCGTCTCCGGCAAAGGCAATAACGGCGGCGATGGTTTTGTCATAGCTCGCCATCTGCATGAGACAGGCGCCGACGTCACCGTGGCTCTGGCCTGCGATCCCGAAGAAGTCAAGGGTGACGCGCATACGAATCTTGAGACCGTGTTCAAGATGGGGATTCCGTCGCTCCAGATCGAGGACGTTTCAGATATACAGCGGCATTTGGCGTCGTGCGACCTCATTGTTGACGCGTTGTTC
>JAUSEB010000308.1 GCA_030650495.1 Armatimonadota bacterium
ATTGCCGTCTGCGACGTTATTTTTCTTGCTGGCTGGTCCTACAGGCTGGCGCGGCCCGGCAAAAGCACAGCTGTTGCATAGTTCTGCAACAGCCTGTAAAACTACGCAGGTTTCGATAGCCGCCGTGTGGAGGTATTAGAGGCCGGTTGTTAGACATGAGATAACTCCTTTAGATTATAGGTAGTTCTTGTCTGACATGTCCGACTTGTCAGACCCGTCAGACATATTAAAATCATGAATTTCTACAGCTCTTGTAGCATACTCTTTCAGCAACTTGATGTATATCCGGTAATCATCAATAGAAACAGATGGCGGCGTTTGGTGGTCCACCGATGGAATATAACGTCCGCTCTGAATCGCAGGCATCAATCGTTCGAACTCCGCCCGCATCGCTTCTTCCCCGCGATGCATGACGGTCTTATCGAATCCCCCAACCATTATCCAATCAGAATGATTTGTGCGTATACGATTAACATCTACGCCCGCCATTCTTTCAAGAGGAGCAATGCCGTCTAAACCTATTTCCTCGAACCAGGAGATGAGCGGCTCTACATCGCCGTCGCTGTCGATAATCGGAACGATGCCGTACTGCTTCAACTTGGGGATGATTTGCTTGTAATACGGCGCCATGAACTCATCGAAAAGCTCCTTTGAGATCATTGGGCCGTGATTATATGACATATCCTCCGCGAAGCTCATGAAGTCAGGCACACAGGTGTTTTGGCAGAAGTAATCAATGCTGTAGAGCTGATATTCGACAAGGTCTTGATTCATGCGATGCATCAGATTGGGTTTGTCGTAAAACGCAAATAAATGCGGCTCAATGCCCATCAAGACTCGCGGCCACCAAAAGAAACCATTCAAAGTAATCCAGATGACGACTTCTCCGGCGGCTTGTTCAGCAGCCCTTTGTTTCCATATCTCTTGATCATAAGGCGGTATATCGGGGCGCAGGTGAGATAGAAGCTCATCATAGTCCGCCTCATTCTCGACCCAATGCTTCTTCGCGGAATCGCGAGTTGCTCCGGGGGCGAATGTCGGAAACCAGAGTTGATAATCCACATCCAGACCGAAGTAACGCTTAATTCCGTCGTTGCTCAAACCATCGGGCAGACCTTCACCCTTCCACCTGTCAATGGTCAGATTCCACCAAACCGCCCATTCCAGCATAGGCAGGCGATCAGATGGTTTCTCGCCGCGAAGTACTTTTTGAACACGCGACCTTGTAGTTTCTTGAGGCAAATCTAATCTACGCTCCAAATTCTGTTGCTTCGGTAGCCTGCTGCCGAAGCGGCGGCTGTAAGCCGCCAACGCTTAACTCACGCTCCCAACCCACCGGCTCCGGCTCGTGTACCGCGTTCTTTCTGAATCTTCGCCATATAACCACTGTCGCGGAAGGCCAGCATCGGATCTGGAGCAAGTCCCATCTCCTCACGAACGACTTTAAGCAGCGGCTCGACATCCATATTAAACGCCTGCTGCATACACATTTCGGCGGTCACTATGTCGTGTGATAATTGCGCTTCGAGGAGCGTCTTTCGGTCTATCAACATCGCTTTGGCGTACGCCGCCTGGATAACCATAATCGTCTGAATCATCCCTTCGATTTTGCTCTTGGTCACGAATGCCTGATCGACCATATACGCAATCGGCGGGTTACTATTCGGCGCGTCTTCGGCTTTTACAATCTCATTATAGATGAGGAAAAGCTCATAAGGATTTACAGAGCCTACCGTAAGATCATCGTCCGCGTACTTATGATTATTAAAATGGAAACCGCCAAGGCGCTCTTCATCTATCAAGAAAGCAACTATATGCTCTATATTCTGCCCCGTGAAATGATGCCCTAAATCCACGAGCACATGCGCATTCGGACCGCACTTCCGGGCAAATGAATAGCTCATCCCCCAGTCAGCAAAATCCGTATGGTAAAACGCCGGCTCAAATGGCTTATACTCGATAAGCATTCGCATACCGGCGGGCATTGCGTTATAGACCGTCTTCAGACCCTCTTCCGCGTAAGCCTTGCGCCGCCGGAAATCGCCTTGTCCGGGATAATCCGTCCCATCGGCAAACCACAGCGAGAGAATATCGGAGTCCACGGCATTTGCGATCTCGATGCTATGCAGCATGTGGGCGACGGCCTTATTGCGAACCTCAGCATTCTCGTTTGTTATGCTGCCGAAAGCGTACTCCCGGTCTTGAAACACATTTGGGTTGATAGCGCCGATCCTAACACCCCGACTTTCAGCGTATGCTTTCATATCTTTGTAATTGGCGCCTTTGAAGTCCCATAACACATGAACCGCCACCGATGGCGCGATACCGGTAAACTTATGCACCTGCGCCGCGTCGGCAAGCTTTTCTTCGATAGTTACAGCGGACCCCGGCTGCTTATATGAACCAAAGCGCGTGCCGGAATCCGAATAGCCCCAAGAAGGCGTTTCGATCTTCTGAGCCTTTAATCTGGACTTTACTTTTTCTATATCAATGCCGCGAGCCGCAAGCTCCTCCGCCAATACATCGTATTTCCGCTTATAATTGTCAACCATTTGGCCGCCTCACTCATTAAGTCTTTGGGTAAGGTTTCTACGAATGAACGTCAGTCTCCTGCGATGGCGTATCTCAAGTTTATGACAACAATTCTTAATCTCGAAAGCACGAAAGGGAGAAAACACGAAAAGGGGAGAGTGAATAGTGATTTGTGATTAGTGGTTGGTGGCTAGTAATACTCACTAATCACAAGCCAATAACCACTCTTTCTCATCCGTGTTTATCTGCGTCTATCAGCGTTCATCTGCGGTCAAAATCAAACCGCCGATTCCGTTTGTCAATCCCCCGATTCCATGGTAAACTTTTGCCAGGATTGGAGGACAAAAGTGACTGAAGAATTCGTCCGAAAAAACGTTTTAAGACTGCGGCCGTACGTTCCCGGAAAGCCGATTGAAGAGGTCGAGCGAGAGCTTGGAATCACCGACATTATCAAGATGGCTTCCAATGAGAACGCGCTTGGACCATCGCCAAAAGCTATCGAAGCAATGAAAAAATCTTTGGAAGATGTCGCATTATACCCCGACGGCAACTGCTATCAATTAAGACTGGCGGTCGCGAAGCATTGTGGCGTGGAGCCTGACAATCTTATATTCGGCAACGGTTCGGACGACATCATTCACATGATCGGCCTCACTTTTCTCCAGCAAAACGACGAATGCCTTCAAGGAGATGTGACCTTTTCGCAATATGAAGCCGCTGCCACGCTAAATGACTGCGGCTGCTGCATGGTCCCGATGAAGGATTTCACTTTCGACGTTGACGCAATGGCGGATCGCATTACGGAGAACACAAAGCTGATATTCATCGCAAATCCTAATAACCCGACCGGAACGATGGTTACGCAGAAGGAGATGGAGCGGCTTTTGGCGCGTATGCCCGAACGCTGCTTTCTTGTGATGGATGAAGCTTATTATGAATACGTGGAAAGCGATGAATACCCGCGATCGATCGAATGGGTCAAGGAAGGCCGCAACGTCATAGTCCTCCGCACATTCTCGAAAATTTACGCATTGGCCGGACTTCGCGTCGGCTACGGAATCGCCCGGCCGGACATCGTCGGCTACATAAACCGCGTCCGCGAACCGTTCAACGTGAACAGCGTCGCAATGGCCGGAGCAATAGCCAGCCTTGAAGACCCGGATCAAGTGAAGCGCAGCAGAGAGCTAAACTCATCAGGGAAGAAATACCTTTGCGCCGAGTTCGACCGCATGGGGCTGCCGTACTCACCGTCCGAGGCGAATTTCATCTGGGTCGATGTGAAAAAAGACAGCGTCAAAGTCTTCAAAGAGATGCTCAAACGCGGCGTTATCATCCGCACGGGAGACATCTTCGGCGCGCCGACCCACATCCGCGTCACAATGGGCACAAAAGAGCAAAACGAGCGATTCATAGCCGCATTAGCTGAGGTATTGGCTTGATTATAATCCTCACCCCGGAGGCTACTGAGAACGACCTTCAGGATTTGGTCGGTAATCTCAAAGACCGCGGCTACGGCGTCCACATATCAAAAGGCGTGGAGAAGACTATCGTCGGCGCAATCGGCGCGCCGGACGAGGATAAAGCCGTAATCGCCGAGCAGATCGAATCGTTCCGATATGTTGAGCGTGTTGTCCCCATTCTGAAGCCCTACAAGCTGGTTGGCCGCGATTTCCACCCCGATAAGACGGTGATAAACGTCAACGGAGTCGAAATCGGCGGGGAGAAGATCGTCGTAATGGCCGGGCCGTGCTGCGTCGAGAACGAAGACCAAACGATGGAGACCGCCATGGCCGTGAAAGCCGCGGGAGCGTCCATTCTTCGAGGGGGCGCTTTCAAGCCAAGCACATCTCCTTATGGTTTTCAAGGGCTTGGCGAAGATGGTCTAAAGATATTGGCGCGGGCAAGGGAGGCGACCGGACTTCCGATAATCACGGAAGTTATGGACGCGCGCGATGTCGGGCTTGTCGCCTCATATACTGACATTTTACAGATCGGCGCCCGCAATATGGCGAATTTCTCGCTCTTACGTGAAGTTGGTGAGACGCGCAAGCCGGTGATGCTCAAACGCGGTTTGTCATCCACTATCGAAGAATGGCTTCAGGCGGCGGAGTATATCGCGGGTCGGGGGAACTATGAGATTATGCTCTGCGAGCGCGGAATCCGAACGTTCGAGACATTCACAAGAAACACCTTCGACATCAGCGCGATACCCGCTATAAATGGAATCAGCCACCTGCCGGTAGTTGCTGACCCCAGCCACGGCACGGGCAAATGGAGTCTGGTTAGCGCAGTTTCGCGGGCGGCCATCGCCGCCGGAGCTGACGCTCTGATTGTGGAAGTCCACCCTCATCCAGAGAAAGCTCTAAAAGACGGGGCGCAATCCCTTAGACCCGACAAGTTCCAACTCCTGATGAATGGAATCGGCGCAATCGCAAAAGCAGTGGGGCGGACGGTTTAATGGTAGAAAAAGACACCGGAAGCGGTTTTGACGTTATTGCCATAATCGGCGTTGGGCTGATAGGTGGCTCCCTCGGCCTTGCCGCAAAGCAATTGGACCTTGCGAAGCGGGTAATCGGGATTGGCCGAAACGAGCAGCGGCTCGCGAGGGCAAAAACCCTCGGAGCGGTAGACGACTTCACACTTCATGCGTCCGAAGGCGTTGCAAATGCCGATCTCGTAGTCGTTTGTATGCCTGTAAGTTATATAGTTCCGACCATTAGAGAGATCAGTCCGTTCCTCAAATCGGGGGCAATAGTTACCGATGTCGGAAGCACGAAAAGCGAAATCGTATTGGGGGCTGAATCTGTAATATCGAATTCGGCGCATTTCATTGGCGGACACCCGATGGCCGGCTCGGAAGCCTCCGGCGTCGAAGCCGCAAAAGCCGATCTCTTCAAAGACGCCGCCTATGTCATCACTCCTACTAACAACACGAACCTCAAAGCCATGAGGTGTTTGATCGATTTTGCCCGAAATCTTGGATCAAGAACTATTGTTATGACCCCGGAAGAGCATGACGAAAGCGTTGCAATAATGAGCCATGCGCCGCATGTGCTAGCCGCCGCCGCTTTGCGGATAGCTCACGAGGCTGAGCTCGCGCGACCGGGAGACGTATTTTCATTGGCCGCCGGCAGCTTCCGCGATCTCACTAGGGTAGCAGGCAGCCCTCCGATCCTGTGGCGGGACATTTGCATGAGTAACCGCAAAGCCGTGACTTCAACATTGAAGCGGTTCGAAGATACACTGGCCGCTATGCGCAAAGTCATCGAAAAGGGAAATCCGACGGAGATAGAAGCGTTGTTCGAGGAAGCCGGAAGCATCAGGGAATCGCAAATGGAGAATAAGACATGACTGCGCGGAGACCGATTATCGCCATCGACGGCCCCGCAGGGGCAGGGAAAAGCACAATCGCAAAACGTATCGCCGAGCGATTGAATTATATTTACGTGGACACCGGCGCTATGTATCGCGCGGTTGCCTGGAAGTCGCTCCAGGATAATATTCCTATTTCAGAAGAAGAAAAAATCACAGCCTTAGCCGAGTCCATGAAAATCCGTTTTGACAGAACTAACGGACAAAAGATATTCGCTGACGGCACAGACATAACAGAAGCGATTCGCACGCCGGAAGTCACGCAGCTATCTTCTCCAGTTTCCGCAATTTCAGGTGTTCGGCGGCGGCTCGTTGAAATACAGCGCGAAATGGGAGCAGGCGGCGGCGTGGTTATGGAAGGCCGCGACATCGGCACCGTGGTGTTTCCTGACGCGGAGGTAAAAGTATTTCTCACGGCATCTCCAGAAGAACGCGCTAGACGGCGGCTTCTCGAATTATCCGAGAAAGGGATTCAATCGAGTCTTGAAGATCTAATAGCGCAAATGCGCGAAAGAGATCAGCGAGACAGCAGCCGTGAGGATTCACCCCTAAGAAAAGCCGACGACGCCGTCGCGATTGATACGGACGGTACGACCATCGACCAGGTAGTAGACGCTATTTCAGCGTTATGCAGGAAAAGGACGTGCGAATGCCACTGTACTGGCTAATATGGATATTACTGCGCCTTATTTTGCCGGTTGTAGGCTGGTGGCGCGTGACGGGAAAGGAAAATCTTCCAAGGAAAGGCGGCGTTATAGTAGCGCCGAACCACATAAGCTACGCAGATCCGCCCGTAGTATGCGCGGCTCTTGGCCGGCAAGTCAGATTCATGGCTAAAGAGAGTCTATTTAAAGTTTCAATTCTTGGTTGTCTAATCCGTATCGTCGGCGCGTTTCCGGTCAAACAGAAGAGCGCGGATAGAACAGCGCTGCGGACTGCTGTGAGACTCATTGAAGAGGGCAGGATAGTTTGTATCTTTCCCGAAGGAACTCGAAACACCACAAGTTCACTTATGAAGCCGGAGTTAGGAATTGGGATGGTGGCTGCAAAGGCAAAAGCGCCAATCATCCCGATGCTAATAAGCGGCACTAATAGACTACTTCCTCCGCACAGCTTCTTCCTCAGATTTGCGAAAGTGAGGGTTCGAATCGGCAAGCCGATCCCGCTGGAAGATCTCTACGAAAAAGAATCAGGCCGTGAGGTTTTGGAGGAGATCGGCCTTCGTGTAATGAAAGCAATAGCCGATCTTAAAGCCCAGGATATTGAAGAACGGGTATCCTTATCACGAAACCACGAAAAGGAAATATATAAGTGAATTGTGAATAGTGGCTAGTGAATACTAGCCGCCAATCACTAACCACTAACCCGGATTCCGTTGTATCGGGAAACCCTTTTCCCGATACTTCATCAGACATACCGGCCATTTCGGGAAAGGGGTTTCCCGAAATAACTGAACGGTGGATTCCTCGTGAATCCATTTTGATGCGTTCCCTGATGTGCGGGGTGCGCGCCAAGATTGTGGTATCGATGTAGGGGCGCAAGCATTTCCCCGCCGATAACATATTTCGCATCGGATTTCGTAGGGAATGCTTCGCCCGAACACCCAAACCGGGTTAAGCATTTGCGGCTAATACGCCAACTGGCGGCAGAGGTGGAGGGCAAATGCTTAACCCCTACGCCGTCTACCATAAACGTGGCGCGCACCCTGATGTGCGCGTTCGCGTTGACAACATAATAGCACAGCTATATACTGAATTAAGAAGTGTGGACTCTGTGATCGGTTGGATCAATCTCCTGAGTCCGAGAACAGCAGTTATTATCCAGTAGAAGGTAATTCAACATGAAAATACACCTTCGGCGCCTATCGCCTCTAGTTCTTTCCCTTTGCATAATGGTTTTGTTTAGTCAGATTATGCAGGCAAGCTCAACCCCCCGCACGCAAACTGTAACAATCGTTTATACGTCTGACATGCAGACCGGGATCGAGCCTTGTGGGTGACCAGGGTCAAGGGCGGGCGGTCTTGCTCGCAGAGCCACATTCATAAAGAAGATTCTCACCGAAGACCCAAATGCAGTCTTGGTCGATTCCGGGAACCTGCTTCTTGCCGACCGGCAAGTTCCCGTGGTGTTCCGCATTTTGAAGATGATGAACTACGCAGGGGTCGGCATCGGACGCTTCGACGTGCATATGATCGAGAAATATTGCAAGGCAGCCAAAGAGGATGGTATTCCGATCTTGCACATAAGTCCCGAAATGCCGGATGGGGCTGTGCCTTACATCATCAAGCATGTAGGCTCCATTCGGGTGGGCATAGTGTCATTCGGCGCCGTGAAATTAAACCAGAATGACTTCAATCTGCGGAAGCTGCGTTACGCCATGCTGCGAAAAGCGCGAGATGAGTCGGATGTTCTTATTCTCCTCGATGCGGCGGATGTAGTTACTGACCAGGAATGGCTGGAGCGGCATGCGTCGAGGCTAGGTTCTCCTGATCTTTTGATTGGAAACCACAAGTTCCCTGGTTTCCTGGAGCCTAAGCTGGTTGGCAAAACGTGGATTATGCCGCTTGGCGCCCAAGCCAAGTACGTCGGCGTCGTTAAAATCGAGGCCGGCCCCAACAAAGAGCTGAAAGTAAATGCGACCCGGACTTTCCTCGATGAGAGCATCATTGAATATCCAGATGTAAAAAAGATAATCGATGAGCATCTTCAGTCCGAGAGGGAACTGGCGAAAGTGACGAGCGCCGCGGTTACTAAGATGCTGGCTTCGCCTAGCTCGCATGGCGAGTCAATGACCAGCGGTGTATATTACGATTCTCGCACCTGCGTTTCGTGTCACAAATCGCAGTATGACTCATGGTCGAAGACCAAGCATTCTACGGCGCTAAAGACCCTGGTCGACAAGAACCGGGTGATACCCGCATGTCTAAGCTGTCATTCGGAGTTGTACCGGCAAAAGGGGACTTACGTTGCCACTGACGTACGCTACAACCAGAGTGTCGAATGCGCCTCATGCCATATAAACGTGTTGCCGCATGGCAATGAAGGCCCGCACAAGGATATCAAAGTAAAGATAGACATCAATAACTGTCGCGTATGCCATACAAAGGAACAAAGCCCCGACTTCGAAAAAAAGCCTTCGGAGTATTGGGAGAAGGCTATACACAGAAGTTAGTGGTTAGTAGTTAGCCTGCATTATTCACGAATAGAGCGAAGTCACCGCAGACCGTCATTCCGAACGAAGTGAGGAATCTGCTTTTTAGCTTCAGGAAAAGCAGATTTCTCGCTACTCTCGAAATGACGTGAATAATACAGGTTAGTGGCATGTGGTTAGTGAATACTAGCCACTAACTAACTACTAACCAATCTAATAAACGTCCTCATATACTTGTAATATATCCCCATTTCAGAGATAGTTTGCCTCTTCTTTTCCTTAGGGTAAAAAATATAGTCAGAGACGCAGTGATTTGTAGCAAGGGAGAATCCTATGCGCATTACGACTACACTTACACAGATAATAAAACGTGATGGACGGCTGGAGTTATTTGACCCTAAGAAGATAGCAAACGCCATAGGGAAGGCTCTGAAAGCGGTCAACAAGCGCGATGGCGATACAGCTTCGCGGCTCGCAAACATAGTTGTCGGTCAAATTGAGGATAAGTTCGAGACTGGCGTCCCTCGTGTGGAAGACGTGCAGGATATTGTCGAGCAGGTCTTGATGCGGGAGGGTTACACGGACGCCGCCAAGGCGTACATTCTATATCGCCGCCGCCGCGCGGAAGTGCGCGAGCTAAAGCGCTTTATCGGTGTCGAGGATGATCTCAAGCTTGGCGTGAACGCCATAAACGTACTGAAACGCAGATACCTTGCCAAAGATGAGGAAGGCAGAATCATAGAGACCCCATCACAGTTGTTCCGCCGCGTAGCCCGGACGGTCGCAACTCCCGACGCCAACTACGGCCCCCCTGAACTGGTTTCTGAAACCGAAGAAGAGTTCTACAACTTGATGGCTTCACTGGAGTTCCTTCCAAATTCCCCGACTCTAATGAACGCGGGAACGCCTATCGGGCAGCTTTCAGCGTGTTTTGTGCTCCCGGTCGAGGATTCGATGGAGGGCATATTCGATACGCTGAAGCACATGGCGATCATCCACCAGTCCGGCGGAGGCACGGGATTTTCGTTTTCCAAACCGCGGCCCAAAGGTGATATTGTTCGCTCGACCAAAGGAGTGGCGTCAGGCCCTGTTTCGTTCATGAAGATATTTGACGCCGCGACCGACGTTGTCAAACAAGGTGGACGCCGTCGTGGAGCCAATATGGGGATTCTCAGGGTCGATCACCCGGACATCCTGGAGTTCATAACCACGAAATCCAAGCCGGGAGTCCTGGACAACTTTAACATCTCGGTCGCGGTGACGGACGAGTTTATGTCGGCGGTCCGAAACGATCTCGAGTACGATTTAATCAACCCACGGACCGGCAAGCCCGTAAAGAAGCTCCACGCCAGGGATGTTATGGAACTTATTATCACTATGGCGTGGCAGACCGGTGATCCGGGACTTGCGTTCATCGATGAGATAAATCGCGCGAACCCTACTCCCCATATTGGGCCAATGGAGAGCACAAACCCATGTGGCGAAGCGCCGCTTCTGCCCTATGAGTCTTGCAACCTTGGCTCAATCGACTTGGCTAAGATAGTCCAAGATAAAGAGATAAACTTTGGCAAATTGCGCCACCGTGTCAGGCAGAGCGTTCATTTTCTGGATAACGTTATTGACGCAAGCAAGTTCCCGCTTCCTGAAATCAGAGCCGCTACGCAGGCCAACCGTAAGATCGGACTAGGCGTTATGGGTTTGGCCGATATGCTGATCCAACTCGGCATACCCTATGACTCGGACGAAGCCGTCAAGACAAGCGAAAAGATCATGGAGTTCATCTTCACGGAGGCCAGGAAGATGTCGCAAGAGCTTGCGTCTACGCGCGGTCCGTTTCCTAACTTCAAAGGTAGTATCTGGGACCAGAGAGGCGATCCACCACAGAGAAACGCGACCGTCACATCCGTGGCGCCGACCGGCACAATCAGCATCATCGGCCAGACAACAAGCGGAATCGAGCCGTTATTCGCCATAGCTTTCGTCCGGGAAGTAATGGAAGGGACCAGGCTTGTGGAGGTCAACCCGCTGTTCGAGAAAGTGGCCGTGGAGTGCGGCTTCTACAGCAGGCAGCTTATATTGGATATAGCGAAGCGAGGTTCCGTTAAAGGAATGGACCAGGTTCCTGATGACGTGCAGCGCCTATTTGTCACTTCAATGGACATCGATCCGTCATGGCACGTAAAGATTCAGGCCGCGTTCCAGCGTCATTGCGACAATGCCGTCGCCAAGACCGTGAACCTGCCTCGCGATGCGACACCGGAGGATGTGCGCAATATCTACTGGATGGCCTACGATCTCAAGTGCAAGGGGATAACGGTATATCGTTACGGCAGCAAGCCGGAGCAAGTGCTTTATATCGGCCCTATACTTGCGAAGGAGCTTGGCGAAGATGAGCTGGTCAGCGCGGACACGGAATTCGCCGGAGGCTGCCCCAGCGGGACATGCCCGTTTTGAGTTGAGCTGTCAGCTGACAGCTGACAGCTATTGTCTAATCAGGAATCAAATCGCAATAGTAAAACCGTTCGTCTCTGAGAACGGTCTCGCCGACGGAGAAGGCTATAGGACGCCGGAAGATCGGTCCATCGTATACGAAAGAGTGGCACTCTCCATTTTCGAAACACGGATCGACGTTCGGCGGCAGGTCTGATAAAAGCTGTTTATCGAAGTACCTACCCGCGAATTCGCCTGCGCCGGCTTGCGAATCAGCGCAGGTTACTATTGCTTTGAACCCCGACTCTATGAACGTTTGGGCTAACTCGGAGGTGGCTCTTTTCCATATCGGAAAAAGGCCTGTCATTCCGACCTGCGCGAGCTTGTCTTCACGGTATTTTCTGAGGTCTTCGAGGAAGATGTCTCCAAATGCGACCGCCGAGACGCCTGCCGCCTTGTGTTTCTCCAGCGTCGCCTTCATAGCGGCCTCATAATCATCATTTGAAGATTCCTTTGAAATAAAAACCTTTTCTAGCGGCAGACCTATTGACTCCGACTGGCGCTCCAGCAGGGCCATTCTCACGCCATGCATGCTGATCCGGTCGTAGTCTTTCGTCACCGTGGTCAGCAACGCGACGATTTCAACGTTCGCGTTCTTTTGCAATTCGTGGAGGGCCATCGCGCTGTCCTTGCCGCCACTCCATGCGAATAAAGCTTTGATTTTCAATTACGTATACCTTTCAGCGGGCGCCTATCAAATGTAGGGGAATTGTCGTGAACCGTAGGGGTGAAGCATCTGCCCCGCGACTACACACGATGCATCAGCTACAAGCGCAGATGCTTCACCCCTACAACTTCATCATCATTCCGCTTGCCGATCAACAATACCTCCAGGATATCACCTGCTACGCGGTATACTATACGGTATTCGCCAATATCGGCGCGCCGGTAGCCTTCAGAGTTTCCCTCTAGTTTTTGCGAATCCGGAGGTGTAGGATTTCCACAGAGCTCAAGTATCTTGAGCAACACCTGTTTTGCGTGCTTATGCTGCATTTTCTTAATGAAATCGAGCGCATTCTTCGTCAAACTAGGCGTCGGCATTCAGCATTTCCTTTATGAAGCTCATTGACTCTTCAGTACCAACAAATCCGCTCTCGGCGGCCAGCCTTGCGCGGGCGGCCCATAGAGCGTCTTCCATAGCCTCCAAAGCTCTATATCGATCATTGGAAAGTACGACCGCAACAGCCCGTCCTCTTCTGTTTATAGTTACAGGCTCGCGCTGCGCTGTGTCTATTAGCTCACCGAAGCGGTTCTGGGCCTCTTTTGATGTGATAGTATTCATAGTTCTCACCCCAAGTTATTCATTCAGTAACTATTAGCTAAAGTAGCTACTAGCGATATTATAGCTATTATCTATACTCCCTGTCAATAGCTCGAAGACACATCGTTAATTGCTGGGCTTGTCGTTTCGGAGCGGCTTATTGTGGGCACAATCAAATGAATCAGTGTGTCAGGTATATAACGAACTGGGATATATAAATATGGTCCCGGCAGGGGAGTTCATCATGGGCATTCGCATAGGCCGCGTGTTCGGTATCCCGATCGAAATAGACTACAGTTGGCTGCTGATATTCGCGTTGTTCGCTTACACCGTATCAGCAGGCCATTTTGGAATTTACTATCCCCAATTGCCGAGGGTGTATCATTTCGGTCTCGGCATTCTCACCACTCTGCTTTTCTTTGCCAGTCTTGTCGCTCATGAACTTGCCCACAGCTACTTCGCCCGCCGTTCGGGTATACCCATCGCAGGTATAACCCTGTTCATCTTCGGCGGCGTAGCAAGGATGAAGGCGGAGCCGGAAAAGCCGTCGGATGAGCTTGTGATGGCGCTGGCCGGACCGGTTTTCAGCTTTGCCGCGGCTATAACGGCATGGATTATCTCCATGTTGTCGCCGTGGATGATTGTCAGCGCCGTATTTGCTTACGTCGCCGCCGCCAATGCCATCGTCGCAACATTCAACCTGATCCCTGGCTTCCCACTAGACGGCGGAAGAGTGTTTCGGGCGATAATCTGGAGTCTGACCAGGGACCTCAAACTGGCGACAAGGGCCGCTTCCATATCCGGGCAAATGTTTGGATGGGGATTGATAGCCCTGGGATTCTTTGCTCTTGTCTTAGGCGGCTCCCTAAGCGGCGTATGGTTTATGTTCATAGGCTGGTTTCTTAACAACGCGGCGCAGTCCTCTTACCACCAGCTTCTGATGCGCCGGGCGTTGGAGGGAGTAGGAGTGACCGAAGTGATGACGCCTATAACCGAGATGGTCGACGCCCGGACTTCCGTGGGCGACCTTGTCCGCGAACGTTTCCTGCGGACGCATGCGGATTCTTACCCAGTAGTGAGCGACACGGGCGCCACAGGAATTGTGCGCATCGAAGATGTAAGAAATATCCCCCATGACAAATGGTCCACAACCGCTGTCGGCGAGATTACCAAGCCTATCACCAAAGAGTGCTCGATTAGCTCCGATGCCGACGCCTGGGCCGCCGCTTCGATGCTGTCCGACACCTGCCCGAGCAAGGTTGTGGTCTACGATGACGGCAGTGTTGTGGGCACGATAGGGCAGGAGAACCTCGCCAGGCTGCTTAGGACACGAGCGCAGTTGGATATCGACGAAGCGGCGTAGCCAGCGATGAGCGATGTGTTCGTAGTTCGTCGTCCGTTGTTCGTAGAACCGTGTGTCCGCCTTTGGTGTGGTGTTTCGGGAAATGGGTAGTATTTGTAACAGTTAGAAGTCATGACCATCGGCTTTGCCGGTGGTCATGACTTCTAACTTCTAACTTCTAACTTCTAATTCTAGCAGGAGAACTCAAAGTATATATAGAACAATTGATATTAAGGACAATATGGAGCGCAACACACCATGCTCCCGGAGCTTGCTGCCAAGGATTGGAGGCTCATAGATGGACCTTGTGAAGATTGCGGAACGCTTGGACGCGGAAGAAAAGCTGAAGCTGAAGTACAGGCGCTTCGTTAGTAAGGGAGATGAGCAGACGCAGGCAGTGCGCATGGATAAACTGTTGGATGTGGAGCCGGAGCAGGGTCTGCTGTTTGTGTCATTTGACGACAGGGACATCATCTGGGTCAGGGTGGAAGAGGCCATCGAAGCGCTGCCGGATGACGGTGTGTATGGTGAGGCGGCAGGCCATTAACCGATGCCGGTTAATCCTGAGGCGGCCCGCCGCCCAGGAGGTTACAATTACATTTTATCCCGCGTTTCATGCTGTTGACAACTGACAAATATACTTGAAAACGACGCCTCTCTTTATGTAGAGAGGCGTTTTGTTTTAACCTCATATCCGCCTCATGTCCAGCCGGAAACCGCCTGTTTTGGTCTGTAATATACTTAGATTGATCGTTATCGCCAGGTTATCCACACTTTATCCACAATGGCTGTTGACAAGCCGGTGAATATGTTCCCTCACAAATGCCTGGAAAGTTATCCACATGCCATTGTGGATAACTTGGCGATGGAATCCTATCCCTTACCCAAAACCGCAATTGAAGGCGTAGACGGTTTCTTGCTGAGCGCCCATGGTGGCTTGCCGAGATGCTCTCTAATAGTGATGTTTCCGGATTCGCCTCCGTCGATATTAAGAGCTGAAATAACAAATACGGCGCCTTCAGCGGTTGGTTGGCCGGCAAGTCTTTCTCCAGTTAGCGTTATTCTCTCGCCTGGCTTGAGGAATATCTCCTTATACCATGTGGGGCAAGTCTCGATTTCCACCTTGCCTGTGCCATCGACCAGCAGGAATCTGTTATCTCCAAGCGGATAGACACGCCCGGCCAACGCTATGACCCTGGTCTCCATTCCATTTGCCGCCTGGCTGATGGTAACAACACTGGATTTGGTGAAGGAGCGCTCAACCCATATCCCGGTTGCCACCGCGGCTACGAGCATCGCGATAATGCCTCTTATGTACACGTTAGCGCCTCCCGCGCATTGCTGTAAAACCGACAATAATCCATAGTTGCTAGGTATATACCAAGAGTCAGCCATAGATAAAACCGGCAGGCGTATGCCTCAGCATTGCGAGAAAATTGAAAATATCTCTTATTGCTGACGTTTCAGCCTATCGAGCGTGGGGGTAAACCCGGTTCGGACGCGTCGGCGAACGCGGGCGCTTCCGACGATGCTTTGGTGAGAGATTAAAACCCTCTGACTGGGGCGGCGTCACAGGGGCGGGTTCTGTTCGCGCTCTCGGTCGGGCGCTGGGCAGGGACAGAGCCGGCCCCTAGCTTTGTACGGAGTTGATGGAAGAGCTTCGGGGTAAGAGGCTTCCCGAAGCATATAACTTGCCGATGTTTTGGTGTTGCGGCATTTCAAATGCCGAAACCTGCGCCACTTCCATATCCCAGAGTAGCCGCGGGATATGTTAGCCCTTCACCGCTTCGCACAGCGCGTCAACAACTTTGGGATCGAACTGCGTTCCGCTGCAGCGTTTGATCTCCTCAAGCGCGTCTTTGGGGTCGATTGCGTCCCGCCAGGGGGCGTCGTGGGCGAGAATGTCGTAAGCCTCCGCCACGCAGATGACACGGGCGCCGAGGGGGATGTCTTCTCCGGCGAGGCCGTCCGGGTAGCCGGCTCCGTCGTATCTTTCGTGGTGGTGGCGGATCATCGGCAGCGCGTCTTTCAGACCGTCTACCTTCGACAGAATTCTGACGGCGATGAGGGAGTGCATACGCATTACTTCGAATTCCTCATCCGTCAGCTTGCCCAGTTTATTTAGGATATTCCGGGATATGCCGATCTTGCCGACATCGTGCAGGCCCGCCGCGTATCGCAGATTGCGCGCGGTTTCTTCGTCCAATCCCATACGCTCGGCAATAACCATGCAATACGCGGTCACGCGCTCGCTGTGCCCCTGGGCGTGCTGGTCGCGCTCTCCGGTTGCGGCCACAAGAGCATTGACCGTTTGTTGATATACATCATGAGCGTGGCTTTTCGATTCGCCTGCGCCGGTTACCATATCTGACCTCCAATTACTAGCGCGGTGGTTAATCGTAAGAGTTCAGGATTGGTGAGTACCACGTCATGCTGAACTTGATTCAGCATCTATTCTACGAAGGGATAGACCCTGAAACGAGTTCAGGGTGACGTGTAATTCTCATCAAGAGTGAACTGTTACGTTAATCCAACCCGCGTACACAAGAGATAATATACCTCAAATCGTCTTCATCCGTCGTGCGGACGTCGAGTAAGAACAGACCCTCGGAAATCCTTCCTAAGATCGGAACGTCGTGCGTTCTGAACCGCTTACTTAAATCATCGGCAGACAGCGACTTGCTCCTCAGAGCCACCAGGAATGTCGGCAAATCCTGGCCGGGAAGCGACCCTCCGCCGGTCTGCGACACGCCCTCGGCAACCTCCGCCCGGACGTTTTCCCCTTCTGATACTATTGCTTCCGCCAGCCGTTTCGCCCTGTCCTCCAGTTCGGCGCGGCCGGTGGTTATATGCCGCAATACGGGAATTTGCCTCGCGGCCTCCTCCGGGTCTCTATAGAGCCTCAGCGTCGCCTCGAGCGCGGCCAATATAAGCTTGTCCAGTCTGAGCGCCCGCGCGAGCGGGTTCGTCTTGCACTTCTCTATTACTTCCTGCTTCCCAATGAGTATTCCCGCCTGCGGACCGCCCAACAATTTGTCTCCGCTGAACGTAACCACGTCGCATCCGGCCCGAACGCTGTCCTGGACCATCGGTTCGCCCATCAATCCCCAGGGCGAGAGATCGATCAACGCGCCGCTTCCCAGATCGTCCATCACGGGTATGCCTATTTCGCGGCCAAGCGCGACCAACTCCTCCAGCGGAGTTTCTTCGGCGAATCCCACAATGCGGAAATTGCTGGGATGCACTCGCAGGATCAAAGCCGTGTCGTCGGTGATTGCACCGCGGTAATCGTCGATATGGGTCTTATTGGTCGTCCCAACCTCCACCAGCCTGCAGCCTGAGCGATGAATGACATCTGGAATCCTAAACGAGCCGCCAATCTCAATCAGCTGCCCACGGGAGATGATAACCTCTTTGCCGGATGCCAGGGTGTTGATGGCCAGCAGCGCCGCCGCGGCGTTATTATTGACCGCCATAGCCGCTTCGGCTCCGGTCAACTCGCACAGCAGCGGTTCGATGTGAGCAAATCTTGAGCCGCGCTTGCCTGATTCGGGGTCGATCTCCAACATACAAGCCCCGGCGGCCGCTTCGGCGGCTTCGACAGCGACTCTCGCCAATGGCGCCCGTCCAAGCCCCGTGTGCAGGATAATTCCAGTGGCGTTTACTGCTTTTCGCAGAGAAGGTCGTAGCGCGTGGTGAACGTATTCCTCGATAACATGGTACAGAGCATCGATGGAAATTTCGGAAATGGGGATGTCCTCGCCCGATTGTATTAGCGACCGGACCGCGTTGACTGCTTCCCTTACAGACGCGGCGACAACCTGCCTGGGATGGCTCTCCATCAGGAGTTTCACCCCCGGACTACCAAGAAGTTTGTCTACCGACGGGATGTCCCGAACTGTCGCTCGGCCCTCTTTGGCATTCACGCGCCCGATTATACATGATTTTGCAGGGGAACTCAAGCGCGTCGGAGAACTAAGCTACGAAAGGGCTATATTAGCTGTCAGCTGACAGCTGACAGCTTCCCGCAAACAAATGCCGATATTTCACGACATAACAATACCAATATCCGCCGATACACCCATCTGGCCGGGAGACCCGCCTACCGAGATAACTGCGGTTTCACTGATTGCCAATGGAGAAGGCTGCAACGTGTCTAAGCTCTGCTTCAGCTCTCACGCGGGTACGCACATAGACGCGCCGCGCCACTTCATCCCGAGTGGCAAGACGGTTGATGAGCTTTCTCTTGAAGCGCTCATCGGCCCGGCATGGGTAGCGGAATTTCCTGTGGAAGATATGATCGATGCGCCTGACCTCGAAGCGGCAAATATTCCACCGGATATGCGGCGCCTGCTGCTCAAGACAAGAAATTCCAACCTGTGGAGCAAGCAATCCAAGGGATTAGAGACTGATTTCGCAGCTATTACGCCATCCGCCGCGAAGTGGCTTGTAGAACGCAGAATCAGATTGGTCGGGATCGACTATATATCCATCGAGCATTTTGAATCGTCACAAGAGCCGGTCCATAAGTTGCTTTTAGAAAACGAAATCATAATAATAGAGAATCTGAACCTTTCAGACATTGCGCCGGGACGCTATCATTTAATATGCCTACCTCTTTTGATAAAATCCGACGGCGCCCCGGCAAGAGTCGTGCTGGTGGAGGAATAGCCGAATGGGTGATAGGTGTTGGGTGATGGGTGACGGGTTCTTCTCTGCCCATCACCTAACACCCAATACCCAACACCTATCTGTGCCCATCTGTGGTTAACAAATAAAATCAGGAGATAAACATGCGAACCAAACAAGAAACACTGCAAGCCGTGATCGACTGCGGCATAGTGGCGGTGGTGCGCGGCGAGTCCGCGGAACCTGTAATGAAGGCAATCGCCGCCGTTGTGAAGGGCGGGGTCACGATTATAGAAGTGACGTTCACCGTCCCCGGCGCGCTGGAGATCATCCGGCAGCTCGCCAAGGCGCTACCGGATAACGTCGTCCTCGGCGCCGGAACCGTTCTGGACCCCCAGACCGCCAAAAACGCCATCGAAGCAGGCGCGCAGTTCATAGTCTCGCCGAGCCTGAATTTGGACGTAATCCGCACGGCGATTGATGCCGGAAAAGCCGTTATGCCCGGCGCGTTGACCCCCACGGAGGTCGTCACCGCCTGGCAGGCCGGAGCGGATTTGGTCAAGATATTCCCGATCACCTCGATGGGCCCCGGTTATCTGAAAGACCTGCACGGCCCGCTCCCCAAGGTGCAGTTCATCCCCACTGGAGGAATCGACCTGAGCAACGCCGCCGACTACATCAAAGCAGGCGCGGCGGCTCTGGGCGTTGGTTCGAGTTTGATAGACAAGAAACTGGTCGCGGCGGGCGATTGGGCCGCGCTGACCGATCGAGCTAAGAAGTTCACGGAAATCGTTAAGGAGGCAAGAGCAAAATAATGGCAGACGTAGTTACACTGGGCGAGGCAATGCTGCGGCTTTCCCCGCCGCACTACAATAGGTTGGAACAGGCGGAAAGCTTCGACGCTAAAATCGGCGGCGGCGAGCTGAACGTGGCCGTCGGCGTAAAC
>JAUSEB010000312.1 GCA_030650495.1 Armatimonadota bacterium
GCCATCTCATAGGCAGAGGTGAGGAAGAGCGATGCCGACCCCAGACATACCTCCTCCAACTCGTTACGAGCGGCCAAGCAAATCGCGCGAGCGGAACCAGCCACAGCACCAGACCCAACCAGACAAGCCAGGTCCACCAAGCCGAGCCCATGGAAATAAGCAAGGTCCCGAACAACACGGGATAAAGATCGCCTTGCAGACAAGGCTGGATGTCACCATTATGCCAGCCATCAGGGCAACCACGGGAACCGACAACATGGGCCATAACGGCGTGCGAGTGCGGGTCAATACCGGCGTGAAATAGATCATCGCCCCCATGATGAGCGGCATGATCCCGATCGCCATGATCACATGAATAATTGGCGACGCGCCAGGCGACTGGACGTGAAATGCGGGCAGGGTCGCGAGCAAGGCGATGAGCGCAACCGTGGCAAGGACGATCATAGCCAAGCGCACGGGTTTCGATGAATCACGCACAGTCATGGTCCGTGAATTTCACATTCTGATGAACTTTAGGCTGCACCGATTCACGCCGTAATGCCTCGCCTTTGTCGTTGTAGCGCGGCGCGAAGAGACAGGATCATCGCATCGTCGTAAGAAACCGCTTTGGTCATGTTGGTGATTTTATGCCCCGTGACACTCACCCTGTAATGCAACCGATATCAATAGGTTGCGCTCTTATCTCGATAATTTAACTTAAAATGTAAACTTTTTCTTACACCAGAGAATTAATCATACAATTTGCAAAGTATCTATGCGGTCAGTCAGAATGAGAATATCGAAGGGAGACTGGGAGGAGCAATCCTCCGGAGGTAGGGATTGAATTCAATAAGCAGATAGATACGAAGAGAATCAAGATGAAATCATGTCGAGCCTTCATTTATATATGTTTCTTATCATTCCTTGGCGTTACCGCATCCCACGCCGCTTCACTAACAGGAATCATGTTGATAGATCCGGGCCTGAGAGCTGATGGAGCCTATACAGGCGGTTCGTATTTCGCCATGGGCGCGAATAACCCTAATGTCAATTCCGCCATGTTAGTCCCGACATCGTCGCCCAATCCAGGAGGGATTGTCCTGGGCACCTACCAGAACTTTGTGCTGGATCCGGATGTGCCGCATCCGGATAATTGGGATGGTAAAGGAGGTAAAC
>JAUSEB010000325.1 GCA_030650495.1 Armatimonadota bacterium
CAAGGCAAAAGTTAAGCCCGACGCCCGGCACGGCAATCCGGTTTACGCGGCGATGGTCGAAAGCGTGGATGACAGCGTTGGTCGGATAATGCGAAAGCTGGACGAAGCCGGAATAGCTGACCGGACCGTGGTCATTTTCACATCGGATAACGGCGGCATCAATACAAAGGAGCCGATTCCGGGAGCGGCGATGTCGAATTATCCGCTGCGCGCCGGAAAGGGCTATCTATACGAAGGCGGAATACGCGAGCCTCTGATTATCCGATTTCCAGAAGCGACAAGCCCTGGGCGCGTGTGTGAAGAACCCGTGTCCGGCGCGGACTTTTACCCAACCATTATCGATCTTGCCGGAGTAGAAAGTGATCCGAATCATATTGTTGACGGCGAAAGCCTTACCCCGCTGCTTTTCGAGACCGGCGGCCTTAGCCGTAAGTCTATATACTGGCATTACCCGCACTATTGCATCCACGAGAACCCGGCTCCTATGATGTGGAACACTCCTGCTCTTGGCGGAAGGCCCGGCGGGGTAATTCGGAATGGCGACTTCAAGCTAATAGAGTTTTACGAAGATAACCATTTGGAATTGTATGATCTGAGAAAGGATATTGGCGAAGAGCGTAATCTTGCGGATGCAATGCCTGAAAAAGCCAAAGAGCTTCACAAATTGCTGCGCGACTGGCGCGAGAGCGTCGGCGCGCTCATGCCGGTTCCAAATCCCGATTACACGGGAGAGTGGAAAGACGAGGCTGTAACCTGATATGGTCAGAAATTAGCGGAACCTGGTAAATATACCGATTGAAATCGCTGTCAACACAAGCTATTATAAGTATTAGTAGCCATTTGACTACTTGATGGATCTCTTCCAACTTAATCCCACGGTATTCCGTAAACTAAACGATGTCGAAGACGTCCCCGTCGGAGACGTCTTACTCCTGCTTATTTCCTTTTCTTTTCTTTTCTTTTCGTACCCGTCTTGTATCAATTATATCTATGAGGTGCGGCATGGCTCCTTCAAAATACTTCAAAACAATAGTCTTGGCTTTATTTGTCATGGCGGCTTTGAATATCCGTCCGTTGTTTGCCATCAACATGCTGGGGCCGCAGATTGGCCTGACTAGCAGCGGTGCGTACTGGCCGTCGTTGTGCTACAACGAATATTCGAACCAATATCTGGCTCTATGGGTGGATGTGCCTGATGGTTGGCAACTGAAAGCCCGTAGGATAGACGCCCAGATTGGAACCTTGCTTGGCCCTGAGTTCTACATTTCATCCGCTCCATTGAGCTTTAACGCGGTCACGGGAAGCGCTGCCTATAACTCGGTAAACCATGAGTGGTTTGCCGTCTACAAGGCCGATCTTGGCGGCGGTAACTTGGA
Source organism: Armatimonadota bacterium (assembly GCA_030650495.1). Taxonomy (GTDB): domain Bacteria; phylum Armatimonadota; class UBA5829; order UBA5829; family JAUSEB01; genus JAUSEB01. The sequence continues at coordinate 1,377 of JAUSEB010000325.1, forward strand.
GGATGTCATTGGGCAGCGGATAGCCAGCGACGGGAGTTTCGTCGGCGGCTATATACCGCTTGTGTCGAAATCCAATTACCAGAACGAGCAGGCCGTCGCCCACGACCCCGTCAACAATAGGTATCTCGTAGTATGGATGGAGGTCGTAGGAGGAGACCGCGACGTGAAGGGAAGGTTCTTCGATCAGGCCGGCGCTCCTATCGGCTCCGAGTTTCAGATAAGAGACTCGTCCAGCTACAATGGCTACGAGCCCAAAGTGTGCTACAACCCCTATTACGACGAGTTTATGGTGATATGGAAGGACTACCGCAACTACATTGGCAGCGGCCAGGACAATGCCTATGGTGACATTTACGGTCAGAGGATCAACGCCAATACAATGGCAAAAATCGGCGTCAACATACCGATTTACTGGGGAGGGTCGCCTTATGTAACCAACGGCCAGGATTCCCCCGGCGGTTTGGTCTGCAACCCCAACGATGGCCGGTATTTCATCGGAATGACTACTCTCACTGCCGCATATGGCTGGACTGTCCGGGCGCTGGTTGTCAACTACGACGGCTCTTGGCAAAGCGGCCTGATTAACGTAACGCATCCGGTTTTCGGCACTTGCCAGGGAGTCGCGTTCAGCGATTCAGATGATACTTACGTTATCTCATATCAAGCCAATGATGGGAGCTTTTCATGCAGGCGGTATTCAGCGTCAGGCGGCGCGATAGGAGGCGAAGAGATCATCATGCCTCCTATGTCTTCCGAGGGAGGTGACCTTGCAGTCCGTGGTTCGACAGGAGAATTCCTGCAGCTTGGTTACAGCTCTTCGAATCATGCGTTGAAGGCGCAGAGGTTCGGCTTCTCACCGGACACATTTGCGCCCGGCGCCGTGAACCCGCTTCGAGCTTACAAGCAGTCACCCACAAGCGTGCTTCTTACGTGGGCAAATCCCGCGGACGTGGACTTTTCGGGAACTATGATTCGCTATCGAACCGACACTTATCCTACGTCCATAACTGACGGAACCCTTGTATGCAACAGGGGTACGGCTCCCGGATTAAGCGACTCTTTTGTACAAACAGTATCAGCAGGACAAACTTACTTCTACACAGCGTTTGCTTACGATGGAGTTCCAAACTATTCCGGCCCGGCGTATGCAATGTCATCCAATGTGTGGCTGAACGAGACTTTTGATAACTATGGACTAGGCTTTCTTGATGGCCACGGTGGTTGGACTTTAGGCTCAGGTAAGAATAGCTGCGTGCTTCAGGATTCTGTCCGTGTCGGCGCAAGCGGCTCCGGTGTTGAGATATTTGGCAGCTCTGTTTACGATGACGCGACGATTGCCAATTTTGGAGCAATCACAAGCGGCTACCATAAGATCAGCTTCGATATGCGCCGGAACGCAAGCGCGGCGGCAAACCAGGCGTATATTGTCATGATGAACGGCGCCAATATACTCACAAGAGTATATTGGTCTACGAGCTTCAATATGTTGACCGGCCCCGGCATCACGTTCACTGATCTGGTGACAAGTCCGGCGGGGGGGCAATGGTATCACGTTGAGATAGGCTTAGATATGACGAGCGGAACACTCGACGCCTGGGTTGACGGCGTTCAGAAGGTGTTCGCAAAACCGTTCTACAACGCCGCGACACAAATAGATTCAATAAATATTACCGGCTACAGCGCCGCAACCTCTATTTCGTACATAGAAAACCTAAGGGGTGAAGAGGTTGTTACCCCGCCTTCCGCGCCGACCGTGACAGTCCCTGCAATTGGCTCGAACGTGGAAACCCAGAATCCAAGGATAAATTGGACCGGCGCGCCGCATGATGCGTTCGAATTGCATGTCAACACTAGCAACATTGCTACTGACGGATCGAGCTATGATTCGGGGGAAAGGGTAAGCGCCGATAACTTCTGCGACGTTGGCCCATTGGCTGTCAACCAGAACTACTACGTGTTCGTGAAGCTTCACAACGCATCCGGCTGGGGTGCATGGAGCGCTGTGGGCTACTGGTTCAGAGTTATTCCGAACGTAGCGGCTCCGGGCGCGGTATCTGATTTTGTGGCCAGGGGATCTAACAACACGGCCAAATTAAGCTGGAAGAATCCATCTGACACCGACTTTGCTGGAGTCATGATTCGCTTCCGCGCGGATAAATATCCGGCCTCCGAAAGCGACGGACAACTTGCCTCGACGATAACAGGCGGAACGCCTGGTGCGGCGGGAAGCTATACGCATTCCGGACTTACAAATGGAGTCAAATACTTCTACAGCGCGTTCGCCTTCGATCAGGGCGGGCTTTATTCATCAGGCGTGAGCGATTTTGCCGTGGCCGAGCCGTGGACCGTGGAATATTTCGCCGACGCGCTGCCTTCCTCATCAAGCCCTGCCTGGACGATTTTCGACGCCGGTAATAATGAGTCTTACAGCCACATCGAACCCGGCGGCGGTATATTGCACGTCCTCGACAACTCAACGATCTCCGGCAGTAAAATAAGGTGGTACAGAAACTGGACAGCGTCGAACAGCGCGGGAACAACGGTACTCACGCGGGCGAAATGCGAATCAGTAACAGCAACGGAATACAATACAAATGTGACATTATCGGATGGCGCAAGGTACATCAACTTCGTGATCTTCCCGAACAAAGTCGCGTCCAAAGCGGAAGCCACGGCTGTTCTGGACCAGCAGTACGCGTTGGACGGGACTGTCTATCATAGATACCGGTTTACGCTTGTTGGACCCACATACGCCTGCTATGTAGATGAAGGCCAGACCCCTGTCTTTACGGGAACAGCTTATACCACTACCGATAACAAGGTGATATTAGGAGCCAACGGTTCGAGTTCGATGCAAAGTATTTACTTCGATTACTTGCTCTACCGCACGGATGGAGCTAAAGCGCCTGGCGTAGCTTCAAAGCGCATCCTGGACGCGAAGTTGAGCTCTAATACAGAGCCGCCCGTGACCCTTGCCGGCAATGTAGTAAGCGCGCCTTTTACCGGATATTTCTACATACAGTCTCCTGACGGCCTGCATGGTTTGCGGGTGAACAGGGTTTTTCACGGCAGAAGCGCCGGAGACGTGGTGGACGTGGTCGGATCAATGTCGGTGAACTTGGACGGCGAGCGTTACATATCCGCGACAACGGTTTCCGTGAACGGATCGGGAACGCCACACTTGAAGGCCATAAACGGGGCTTCGCTTGGTGGAGCGGATTTCGAGTATAACTCGTTTACCGGAGAAGGCCAAAGGGGCGAAGAAAACGGCGTAGGGTTGAATAATGTCGGCCTGCTGGTTCGCGCTTGGGGCAGGGTGACTGGTATTGATCCCTCCGGGGCGTATTTCTGGATCGATGATGGCTCAGGCCCGGTCAAGGTTCTAAGCGAAGCCCTGGCGGAGCCGTCGGGAGAACCTTATGTGGTTGTGACGGGAGTCAGTGTCCTTGATGCGTCAGATGGCCCTATCCGGGCTGCGATAAGACCAAGGACGCAGGCGGATATAGTCGAGTTTTAGTAACAGTTCAGAGTTGGTGGACAATACCCCCCTCAATCCCCCCTTCTAAAGGGGGGAAGCGCCGTAGTTCCCCTTCGTAAGGGGGAAGCGCCGTAGCTCCCCTCCTTACGAAGGAGGGGTTGGGGGAGGTTAAATCGTGCTCACCAAGACTGAACTCTCTTACGAGTTATAGAGGAGAAGGATAATTGTGATACGAGTTAAGGCGCTGTTCGTGACATTCCGGCTGTATGCTCTGCCGGTTATGGTTATATTATGGCTGGCCGCATGCGCCGCCGGAGCGCAGACGCTGGTGTTCAACGACCCCCTGACAAACGGGACCACCATCGGTATAAGAGACAACGGCCAGGGACAATTCGTCATGGGCCAGGGATGGAAGGTTACGGGATTTTCGGACAACATCCGTTACACTCCCGCGACTCCCATTGAAGACGGCTCGGTGGAGTTTGACATAATCGGCCTTTCGTCCAGCGATAATCTGAATCCCGACGGCCAGCTTATGAATATGTACGACGCCTCATCCGGCGATCCCCGGCATGTATATATGGACGTGCGGCTGAACCCATGGAAGTTCGTTTGGCACAGATATGGCGATGACGGCGCCCAGTATCACGAAGATGAGTTCAAAATGATAATGAACACGGGCAACTGGAACCAATACGAGGACTACTCCGATATAGGCAAGTACCCGTGGAATCCATTTACCCTCTACCACCTCAAGGTTAGATGGAAAGACGGCATCGTTCGCTACTATATAAACGGAACCGACACCGACCGCTGGCCTTTTGTATACAAAGAAGTCTATCGTCCGGGCGTACACGACATCCGTATCGCGACAAATACTCGCGACAACGCTATTATCAACGCGATATACTCCAACGTTAAAATCTATGATTATGGGACTGTCCCAACCGTACCTTATATCAATAATCCTACAAACGGCGGGATCGTCAAAACGCTCACCCCGGTTGTCGACTGGACCGGCGCAAGGCATGATAGATATGAAGTTCACATCACCACTTCGACCAGCCCAACAACAGGCATAGTCTGGGATTCCGGCGAGTATGTCAGCGCGAACAGCTACTGCACAACCGGAACTCTGTCAAATACCACGGCATACTACGCCCACGTTCGCCTGCGCAATGATAAAGGCTGGGGATCGTGGAGCGCCGCGCGGCAGTTTCAAGTGGACACGGGCGGAACGATCACTGTTCCCAAGTTCGGCGAATATGAGATCGCGCTGACGACGCCAACGAGTTATTCAAATCCATACACGCAGATTACACTCTCGGCCACATTCACCGGGCCTACCAAGACAATAACAGTGAATGGATTCTGGGACGGCGGAAACCTCTACAAATTTAGAATGATGCCTACGGAACCCGGCTCCTGGTCGTGGACAACGACATCCAACGACAGCCAGCTAAACGGAAAAACGGGCGCTTTCACTTGCGTGGATTCGGCGAGCAGGGGATATGTCAAAGTCTCAACGGCTTATCCTTACACATTTGAATGGGCGAATGGAACGCCTTTCTTCCTGCTGGGCGACACCACCTGGCACATGTATTACAACCTTCGTTACTCGGACAATACATTCCAGACATTGATAGACGCGCGTTCCGCCCAGCATTTCAACTATATGCACGGGGTGGTTCACGATTCGCCCCACAACGAAGGCGGCGGTGTTTACAGAGTCCAGAAAGATAATCCCGCTGATCCAGGCAAGGGTATATGGGACTGCGACACGCTCAACCCAGCATATTTCCAGTGGGTTGATGAAAAGATCGATTACATGAACTCGAAGGGCATGGTGGCGAGCATGTTCTTCGCTTGGGGCAACGAAGGCTACGATACGGACTACACTTCGTCCGATCAGTGGACTAGGTATATGAAATATCTCGTGGCGCGTTACGCCTCCAAGAACGTCATCTGGATAATAGTCGGCGAATACGAGGAGGTGGGCGAACCTAACTCCACTTGGATCGGCCACATGGACACGGTATATAACAACGATCCATACAAACACCCGATCTCGATGCACACCGTTAACACTACAAACGCCTTCGGGAACACCACTTCGCACATGTTCGTCAGCCAGCAGCGACAAGGGACTACGGAACAGTTGCGGAGCTACATCGCAACGTCGCGAGTCTACAATAAGCCCGTGGTCAACCAGGAGTACGGCTACGAAGGCGACCCGGCGATGTTTCCCGCGAATCAGAATGCGAACGACGTGCGAAAAGACCACTATGCTATATGCCTCGCCGGCGGATATGGAGTCTACGGCAACAACGTGCCGGGGTATTCGACTTACCACCGAACCGGGGATTTCGTTTTAACCGCGACCGACACGCCCGGCGCCCAGTATATGAAGATACTATACGAGTTCTTCGCGCAGACGAATTTCCACAGGCTTGCTCCTTCGCAGAGCCTTGTCAGCACGGGGGTCTGCGCCGCCTGGACGAACAATGAGTACATCGTGCAGCTTCCTGTCGGAGGAGTTGTAAATATAAATCTATCCGGAGCAAGCGGCAGTTTCTATGTCGATTGGTTCAACCCAAGGACCGGAGCAAGGACCTCGGCGGGAACGACAACCGGCGGAGGGCTTCGAAGTTTTACCGCTCCTGACACCAACGACTGGATACTGCATATCCACAACAATGTGATAAACCCGCCGGAGGGCAGCGTAACCAACTTCATTGCAGTCGGAGGCGACAAGCAGGTAAGTCTCTCATGGACCAACCCATCGAGCGCTGATTTCACAGGCGCTATGATTCGATACAAGACGACCGGTTATCCAACAAGCGCAACGGATGGAACTCAAGTTATTGATAAAGCCAATTTGCCCGGCTCGAACGACAGCTATACTCACACCGGCCTTACCAACGGCGCCACCTACTATTACGCGGCGTTTCCGCATAACGCGGTTCCCACCTATGGACCGGCTGCCAACGCGCTTGCTACGCCCGTTGATGTGACGGCTCCGGGACCTGTGTCTTTGTTTTCCGCTACTACTAGTGAAGGGCAAATTAGTCTATCGTGGCGCAATCCGTCCGACTCTGATTTTACCGCCACAATGATCCGGTATAAAACCACCGGGTATCCCACAAGCGCTTCCGATGGTTCGCTCTTAGTGGATAAGGCAAATTCGCCTGGCTCGGACGATAGTTTGGTTCACACAGGACTGCTTGGCAGCACGACATATTACTATCGAGCCTTTGCGCATGACGCCACGCCGAACTACAACACTTCGTTTGTCACGGCGTCCGCAACTACGCCCGCGAGCGCGGTTTGGCTGAACGAACCTTTCGACCTCTACTTGAACGGCGATCTTGCGGCGCAGGGGGCGTGGACGAAAGAACCGGCTAAGAACAGTTGCATAGTTCAGGACACGGTTCGATTTGGAGTCGCGGGAAAAGGCGTGGAGATATTAGGAACCGCGACTGTCTATGACGACGCTTCTATCGCCAGTTTCGGCTCCATAACCAGCGGTTATCATGTGATCAGCTTTCACATGCGCCGCAACGCAAGCGCCGCCAATAACCAGGCGGTCATGGAATTCCTTGATGGAACGGTCAAGATCACGCGTGTATATTGGAGCACGAACTTCAGCATACTGACCGGGCCGGGAATCACTTTTACGGATTTGGTCACTAACCCGGTTTCCAATCAATGGTACCAAATCGCCGTCGGTATCGATGTTACCAATAAAACAGTGGACGCATGGGTTGACGGCGTTCAGAAAGTCTCCGACATGCCGTTCTATGGGGCGGCGGCAACAAAGATCAATATGCTAAATCTTACGGGTTACAGCGGGGCGGCAACAGCAGCTTACATCGACAATCTGAAAGGCGAGCAAATTACCACTCCTTCTGCTCCTGCAGTGACGGATGACGGGGCCTATACCGGCTCGATTAGCCAATTGCACTGCTCCTGGACGCCAACGGGAACAGGGACAACAGAGTATCGGTACGCCATTGGAACAAGCTCAGAAGGAATCGATGTCGTAGGCTGGACTAACGCCGGTTCATCAACGGATGCCACAGAGACGGAGCTTGCTCTTGGCGAGAACCAGGCCTATTACTTCAGCGTTCAGTCAGGCAACGGTTACGGGTTCTGGAGCGCATCCGGTGTCTCAAATGGCATAACGACGGCCCCCGGAATGAGCGTACAAGAGGCAAAAGAGCTGCCTGACGGCCAGGCGGAAGACGCCATCGCTCTGAGAGGAAAAGTTGTTTCCGCTGTCTTCCCTAACTGCTTTTATGTGCAGGAACCGGATGGCTGCTTCGGAATAAAGGTAATTCCCGCCGCTTCCGTCACCGAAGGCATGCTTGTTGATCTGGCTGGAGTTATGAAAGGCGCTAACGCGGAAAGGAGCATAGACTGCGCGGGAAACCCTTTGATAACAGCCGCAGGCACGGGGCCCCCGGATCCTGTCGGCATAGGGTGTCTGGCTCTTGGCGGAACCGATTTTAACACGTTTACTCCGGGAGTTATCGGTGGAATAGGCCCTAACAACATAGGACTTCTTGTAACTATATGGGGTAGAATCACTCAGAAAGACACGGACTCCTCAACTTACTTCTACATAGATGACGGCAGTGGAATAAAGGACGGGACTGATACCCTGGGAGTGGAAAATATCGGCGGTAGGGTAAAGGCAGATCCGACGGATTATCCTGATGAAAGCTATTTGGTTGTAACAGGAATAAGCTGCTTCATCGATGGAGGACTGGCAAGGCAACTACTGCCGATAATAGATGGAATTATACAACTCGCGCCTTAACTTGCGCGATTTACCATTCGGCAGGTAACTCATCTTAACTTCAAGAAGCAATAATGTGAGAAGCCAATACGAAAGCTGGATTCAAGAAGAACGCAGATTAACGCTGATAAACGCGGATAAACACAGATGAAAAAGCTGTCAGCTGTCAGCTGACAGCTGACAGCTAAACCAACCGACAACTCTTCCTTCCTGTATTGGCTTTCTCCAAGTAAAGATGCAGAAGGCAAAAAGAGACGCCCGTGAAACGGCGCTGAATGTTCTATACCAGATAAACGTTGCAGGCACACCTTTAGGGGAAGCTCTTGACGCGGCATTCGATCATCAACACGATCTTGACGCGGCCACACATGATTATGTCCGGCGGCTGGTTTTCGGGACGCTTGATAACCTGTTGGATATTGACAGTAAATTGCGAACCGTGTCCATTAAGTGGCCTCCAAAACGCCAGTCCATTGTAGATCGTAATATCCTGCGAATCGCGGTCTACGAGATAGACTATGTGGATTCGGTCCCGGACGTTGTCGCGATAGACGAGGCAATTGAACTTGCGAAAAAGTACGGCTCAACGGAATCCGGCAGGTTCATAAGCGGCATACTGGGAGACTACTTGCGGCAGTTTGTGAAGTAGTTAGTGGTTAGTGGTTAGCCTGTATTGTTCGCGAACCGACAGCCTCGGAACCGTCATTCTGAGGAGCGAAGCGACGAAGAATCTAATCAGTTGTATATATAGAGTAACGTCTCGGTTTATACCTTACCTATCTAAATACACTTAGTTTGAAAGGAATCACAAAATGTCGTTCACTGCTTTATGCGTAGTAGGATACGCCTTAGTAACGCTGCTTGCCGGCGCCGCGCCCATCTCCGCCATTTCGGATGGACAGGGGCAAGCGGAGTTCCGGATGAAGAAAAAGCCGGTGGTTGGAGGCAAATGCAAGGGCGATATGGTCTTCACGGTCGGGCAAGATGGAATTGCGGATGGAGGAGCTATCAAGTTCTACACTCCCCAGGACGCTTGGGACAAGCCAAAACTATCAGCGGACCACATCAGGCTGAAAACATCATCCTCAGCTAAACCGGCGATGAGCATCGATAGCCGGACGATTTATGGCTGGATAGTTACTATAAAAATCCAAGGCGGGTCTCTGCGTCCCGGCGACCAGATCATCTATACATACGATACGACTCGCGTCCAGAGATACACGGAAAACGGACTGCTGTGCAAGGTAGAATCCGACGTGAATGGCGCCGGCAAGTTTTTGCAAATTCCCGACGAGGTATCTCCCAGGATCGACATAGTTAGCGGCCCGCCCGCGCGGCTGCGCGTAGTAGCTCCAACCGTGGCTCGACCGGATCAGGAAATCCGCGTGAGAGCGTTGGTAATGGATGACAATAACAACCCTGCCGACAAGGAATACACAAAGCAGATCAAGGTCGGTTTTTTGGGAAAAGAATCAGAACGCGCTTTCAGTGGCAACCGCTCCGAGTTCACCATTCGTACTCCGAAAGAGCCTGGTATATACCATCTGCACGGAATTGCGCAGGGACTGCACGATGTATACCTGCCGGTCAAGGTAACAGAGAATCCAAAACTGAACATCTATTGGGGACAACTCCACGGGCACACAACGCTGTCGGACGGCATTGGGACAATAGAAGAGTATTACACTTATGGCAGAGACATCGGGTTCCTGGATGTCTGCGCCGCGAACGACCACGCTAAGCCGATGGCGGTGAATAAAACCTGGACGAAGAACCTGAAGGCCGTCAGGGATTTCTACGATCCCGGACGATATGTTACGCTAGCGGGTTACGAGTGGACTGTGAGCGGACACCGGAACGTCTATTTCGCGGATTCAACAGATGATCTTCCAATACACCATCGTGAAGAAATCGGAGCGAACACACATCCCGAATTCCTTGCTAAACTTAAAGCCTCCGGCAAAGAGGTCATCCTGGGTTACCATACAGGCCACCCCGTGGACCTCAATAATTACGACCCGGATTTTGAACGGCTGGACGAAATACACTCCATGTGGGGTACGAGCGAATACCCCGGAAATCCTGGGTGGACCAAGTATGGTGACGAATTTGTCCCTCAATCCTGTGGACAAGCGGCGCTTGCGATGGGGCACAAGTTGGGATTCGTCGCGGGAGGCGACTCGCATCACGCGCGGCCCGGCCGCTGCTGGTGGGGAATGCGCTCGGACATAATGGCCCATAAGGAAGGCATCGCGGCGATGATCTCTCCAAAACTCGAACGCCGCGATATATTCGACGCCCTGCGTAATCGCCACTGCTACGGCTCCACCGGCGAGCGGATTCTAGCTCTCTTGGAGATAAACGGCGCAGCGATGGGCGAAGAGATGGAAACATCGGGACCGGTCAAGATTCATATCGAGGCGGCAGGAACGGACATACTGCACAGAGTAACCCTGATCCGCGACAATTTCGTCATCTGGGAAGACATGCTGGACGTGATGTCCTACACGCATGACCTTATCGACGAAAACGTTTCACCCGGCCGGCGCTGGTATTACCTGCGAGTAACGCAGCAATCCGGTGATAGGGCGTGGACGAGTCCTATATGGGTCACTAAGAAATAGTAGTTAGAGGTTAGGAGTTAGAAGCTAGAAGAGCGCCGGTGTTTCGGGATTTCCATTCCGCTGCGCTTCATTCAAATCCCGAAACAAGCCGCGTATGTATCGGAACAAAACTCCCTCCCCTTTAGGGAAGGCCGGGGTGAGGTCTTCCCTCGACTTCCCTTTTCCATCTGCGTTTATCCGCGCTTATCAGCGTTAATCCGCGTTCTTCCCTGAACCAGACCTTTCGTGTATTGTAACCGCGATAAGCTGTTCCGCCACCGACTCGTCTGATTCGAGCAATCCATCTCTGAAGCGCAAAATCCGCTTGGCGTGCTGGGCTATATCCGGCTCGTGGGTGACCATCATCACTGTCTTGCCCGCCTGGTTCAGCTTCTGGAAAATGGCGATTATCTCATTGCCCGTAGCCGAATCCAAATTGCCGGTTGGCTCGTCACCGAAGATTATTGGCGGATCATTTATCAGAGCGCGGGCAATTGCCACCCGCTGCTGTTCGCCGCCGGAAAGCTGCATTGGAGTATGATGCAGCCTGTGTCCAAGACCGACCGACTCCAAAGCCTGGCGCGCGGCCTTTTTGCTTTTGCGTTCGGTGGAATACATCATCGGAAGCAGCGTGTTCTTAAAAGCCGACATGCGCGGCAATAAGTTGAAACTCTGGAACACGAAGCCGATCTTGCGGTTTCTCACTGCGGCGCGCGCTGCGTCGCTCAGGCGGCTTGCGTCGCGGCCATCGAGGATATATCTTCCCGCTGAAGGACGGTCGAGGCAGCCGATGATGTTCATAAGCGTTGACTTGCCTGAACCTGAAGGCCCCATAATGGCGACGAATTCCCCCGGCTCCACGCTGAACGAAACTCCGCGCAGCGCCGGAATTTCAACGCTTCCGATCTTATAGGTCTTTTTAAGGTCGCGCACCTCTATAATCGCCATGCTATGAGTACCTCAGCGCTTCAATCGGATCGACCATCGCCGCTCGCACAGCCGGGTAAAGCCCGAACACAACGCCGACGAATGCCGATACGCCGAATGAGACGATTATCGCCTGCATTGAGACGACCGTGCGCCATTCCGCGTAGACGGATATCGCTCGCGCCCCCGCTATCCCAAGCGCTATGCCGATCAATCCTCCAACGCACGTGATGACCACGGCTTCCAGCATGAATTGCCGGATTATGTCCCAACGGGTGGCGCCCACGCATCGGCGGACGCCTATCTCGCGAGTGCGCTGCGTGACGGTCGCAAGCATGATGTTCATAATGCCGATTCCGCCTACGAGGAGCGATATGCTCGCAATCGCCGCCATGACTATGTTGAAGATTTGCTGGGTCTGCTGGCTCTGGCGTAGAAGCTCGGCGGGAATGATTATCTCATAATCGCGGATTCCCCTGTGTAGCCTGGTCAGCGTCTTTCGTATCACCTCGGCGGCGGGCACTGCCGCTTCTTCGCCATCCACCTGCACTATAATCTCGCTGAGAGACGCTTTTCCTACGCTGTGCTTGCTCATCAACTTATCGAACGCGACTTCAAGCTCCGTGAGCGTGGTCGGCACGCTTTGCTGGGAGTAAAGTTTATAGTCGGAAATAGACACGGTGATCGGAATGTAAATGTCCGAGTTGAGGTCTCTCAAAGCAGATAAAGCCTTGGCCTGGCCGATTTCTTTGGGTTTCATCAACCCGACTACGCGGAACACGCGCCGGTCGATTCTCACCGTTTTGCCTATCGGATTGTCGAAACCGAATAGTTCCCGTTTTGCCACGGCGCCCAATACGCACACGGGGAGCCTGCGGCGGATATCCTTTTCATTCAGGAAGCGTCCTTCTTGAAGCTCGGAGCGGGTTGCCAGTTCGTAGCCTGGGGTGGTTCCCACGACTTTGGCTTGCACGGGTTTATCACCGCGCTTAACATCAGCTATTACCTCGCGTAGCGGCGCCACACATTTGGCGAAACCGCAGACCTCACGTAATGACTGCGCGTCAGCATATTTCAATCCAAAAGGCGACCGCTCTTCAGCCTTTTTGAGCAGTTCTCCTCCAATAGTCGCGCGCTTGATATGCACGGCGTCGATGCCCATGAGCTTGATCTGGCGCAGCGCCTCCTGCTTTGCGCCTTCCCCGATTGAAACCATAGCGATCACAGCCGCGACGCCGAATATCACGCCGAGCATCGTCAGCATGGAGCGCATTTTGTGGGAGAGAAGCTCCGCAAGGCCTGTTTGTATGGCGTCCAGAATTCCCATGCGGCTATTTCGCCTTCACAGCGTTCGGAATAGGCGGAGACTCGGTTTTCTTTTTGGCTCCGGCTTCCTTCGACTCCGAACCCGCCGGGTTCTGTTCGTCAGTCGAAAGAGCCGGGTCTCTTAGCGCTATTATCTGCCCTTTGGACAAGCCCTTGGTCACGCAGATGAAGTTGTCGTTTTCCTTGCCGGTTTTAACCTGTATGCGCTCGAAACGTTTGCCGCGCTTTACGAAGACGAAGGTCTTGCCGTCTCGCTCATTCACGACATCAATGGGCACATAGACTGATCTCCCAACGGTATCACAGATGAATTCCACGTCGGCGGTCATACCGGGTTTGAGGCTCTTTGGGTCTATTTCCTCGACGGCAATCACTATCTCGAAGTTTTTCTTACCGGGAGTTGCGCCGGTTTCCCAGGGCATTTTTTCCGTAGCCAGGCTGGAAATGTTTTTCACTGTTCCGTGGAAGATTTTGTTGGGAATTGCGTCAAGATGGATTATTACCGGCAGTTCCAAATGGATCTTGGGAGTGTCGGACTCACCGAGATTGACTTTGACCTGCATGCTGGCTAAATCGGGCAGTTCACATACCATCTGCCGCCGCTCTATCATATCACCGACTTTGAAAGCCTGAAAACCTGCGCCGCTTCGCCAGTTCTTGCCCAACACGACCATTCCATTCGTGGAGGCGGTGATAACCGCATGCTTCGCCCTGGCATGCATTTGATCGAGGCTGCTCTTGGCCATGTCGGCGGCGAACGCGGCTTTGTCCACCTCGGACTGCTGCTGCTTCTCCTTCGACTTGACCTCTTCTTTCTTCAAATCCAGCGCCATCTGGTTCTTTTCTATGCCGAGTTGCTTAGTGCGAACGTCCAACCCCGCCTGATCGACCTCCGACTGCGACAGCAGTTTTTCCTCAGCCAGTGACTTCTTCTTGTTATATAACTCCTGCGACCGGGCAAGCTCTGATTTGTCGAATTCCAACTGCTTTTCCGCTTGAGCCACCTCGGTCTTGTTTCTTTCCTTGAGGAGTTCAAGCTCACCCTTCTGCCGCTCCAATTCTCTAAGCGCATTGCGATAACTAAGCATCCGCTCGCTTATATCACGATCGATTTCGGTAGTGTCGAGTTCCACCAGTTTATCTCCCGGCTTCACTGTCGATCCTTCGGAAACGATGCTGATGATCTTTCCGCTGATCTCCGAACTGACCGCCACGGTGTTCTCCGCCTGCAGTGTACCAATCTCGTGGAAGCTCACCACGAATTTGCCTTCTTTGGCCGTCGTAGTCGGAACGTAGGCTTCAGCTTTCTTAGGCGTGAAATACTGTTTGTATAGAGGAGTTCCCCAGTGCTGCGCCGCGAAGACTATCAAAGCCATTGATAGAAACCGGGTTCCCCAGATTTGAATATGTCGTCTCATTTAGTTACCACCGTTGTTAAGTCCTCACCCATCGCTCGTTTTAACCTCAAGTTGTCGAGGAATAAGTTCACTTTTGCCGAGATCAGGCTGCTTTCCAACTCGGATAGAGACTCTTTTGCCTCCAAAATCTCGCGGTTGTCTTTCAGACCTTCATCCACCATTCTTTGAGCAAGTCTCAGGTTCTCCTCCGCCGCGTTCCGGTTGTCCACGTTGATCTTGAGCGACGCCCGGTCCGACTCCACCGCCCGATAGGCGTTTCGGACCTCTTCCCGTATTTGCTCGACCTCGTATTCCCGTAAGTTTCGCAACACGCCGAGGTCTCTTTTGGCGATGTCTCGCTCCTCGACATCCCTGCGCTTGTCCAGCGGGATTCGGTATTCCATGCCTACGGTTAATGCCCCCTTGGTGAAAAGAGAGCCGGAAGCCAGCCCTTCGTCCGTGTCTGAAGAACTATAACCCATCACTGCGTCCAAGCCTGGTTTGAGCTTGTCCTTCGCTATATCGAGCCTTCGCGTCTGCTCGGCAACCTGTTCATCCGCCACTTTGAGTTCCGACCGGTTCTCCAATGCAATACGCATAGCTTCCTCTAAACCGGGCGTTTCCAACCGCTGAATAACCTGGTCCAACACGGGAGTCTCTAACTCTGAACCGGCCTCCGTATCCGCAAGTTCGGGTGTTTGTCCCACGCCGGAACCAATGGCGATCATCAGCCTGTCTAATGCCGTCCTTGCCGATCGCCGCTGATCATTTAGATCATCTTCCGTCCTTGCCAAATTCAGCTTAGCGCGAGACGCTTCAAGTCCAGGTATAAGGCCCGCCTCGACTTTCCGCCGCGCCGCTTTCTCGGCCTGTGACGCGATTTCCAGAGCGCGTTCCTGTATCCTGACGCGCTTTTGCTGCATCACCGCTTGATAGTAAGCGTTAGCCACATCGGTGACCATCGACTGCCTGAACATGAAAAGCTGCTTGCTTTCAATGCTCGTCGCGGCGGTGGCTGCAAGCGCAAGATCAGCCTTCCTGGAAAGCCGCCCTTTCCCTTGAATCAACGGCTGCCGGAGCGATAGCCCGAGACTGCTTTGGTTAGCGCCTATTCCGATGGGAGAAAGCGCTAATGCCGCGGTTGCGCCGCTCAGACCTTCAAAGCTAATATCGCCATAGACATTGCCCGACGTCGAGCTATAACCGGGCTCGCGTTCCAAACCCGTATAGCCGCCAACGCCGTACGAAGTGGTGAAGCCCGCTATTCTTAACCTCGACAGTGAAGACTGGTAATCTTTCTCCGCCTGCTTCAGATTTGGGTTGCCGCTTAGGGCGAGCGAAACGGCGTCCGCCAGCGAAAGCTTTGCCGGAGAATCTTCTGCATGTATGGGTGGCGATGTTACCAGGAGTATCGCGCAGAGAAGTGTGATAGCGGCGCTTGTCCCAAGAAAGTGCGCGATTTTTCGCATAAAATTAGCCTTTAGAGTTACAAGAATCAGGGCGTTGCCCACTACTACTATATATTAGATGCGTAAGCTGAGCAATAGTTACGCTTCTCAGCGCGTGTTTTTTCAAATCCTTTCGACTCTCTCGTTACGTTGTTTCGGGAAACCCCTTTCCCGAAACCCCCGCCTTTGTGCAAGGATATCCAATCCCTCGACTCCCTCATTGGAGGAACTAACCACATCCACCGGGAAAGAAAAACTAATAGCAACTCTGTGATAGCGAGGTCGGATATGGCTGATACAAGAATAAGACGAAGAGATTTCCTAAAAGGTTCGCTGGCCGCTGTTGCGGCGGCGTCGCTGCTTGGGGAGGAAGCCTTTACGCTCTCACCAGCTACGGCTCCGAACATCGTGCTTATCAATTGCGACGACGCGGGATACTCCGACTTTGGATGCTACGGCGCGGAGCTTATCCGCACGCCAAATGTGGACGCCCTGGCCGCTGGAGGAATAAAATTTACCGATTTCTACGCCTGCGCCCCGGTATGCACGCCATCACGCGCCGGACTCCTGACCGGCCGTTACCCAGTGCGCGTCGGCTTGCCTCGCGTTCTCTTCCCAAAGAGCGAAAAAGGAATCTCGGACAGTGAGATCACTATCGCCCAGGCTCTCAAATCTCGCGGCTATGCCACCGCCTGTATCGGCAAATGGCATCTAGGAGATTTGCCCCAATATTTGCCCACCCGCCACGGTTTTGATTACTACTGCGGCATCCCCTACAGTAACGATATGGGCAACAGGCCGAAACTCCCAAAGTACGTGCCTCTGATGCGCAATGAGGAGATCATCGAGGCGCCCGTAGACCAGGATACGCTCACCCGGCGCTATACCCAAGAAGCCATTGCGTTTATCAAACAAAACAAGAACAAACCATTTTTCGTCTATCTACCTCATACAATGCCGCATGTGCCGCTTGCCGCGTCAGACCGCTTCAGAGGGAAATCCAAACGCGGCCTCTACGGCGATGTGATTGAAGAGATAGACTGGAGCCTCGGCGAGATCAGAAAGGCTTTGGCTGAAGAGGGCCTGGACAAAAATACGCTCGTCATATTCACAAGTGACAACGGCCCCTGGCTCTCGCAGGGCGAAAACGGCGGCTCGGCAGGCCCGCTTAGGGACGGCAAGATGACCGTCTTTGAAGGCGGTATGCGCGAACCGTTCATCGCATACTGGCCCGGACGCATCCGCCCCGGCGGGATTTGCCGCCAACCCGCGAGCAATCTGGATATGTTCCCAACCCTCGTCACGCTTGCGGGCGGAAAAGTCCCCACCGATAGGATAATCGACGGTCGCAACATCACCAAACTCCTCACCGGGTCCGCCAAAATGCCCGATTACCCATTCTATTACTATCAAATGGAAACCCTAGACGCGATACGATATGGCCATTACAAACTCCACATAAACCGAAAACAGAAACCGCTTCACAAGCCGCAACTCTACAACCTGGACCTCGACATCGGCGAAAAGCGCAACATCGCGAACCAGCATCCCGATATAGTCGCCGACCTGCTGGCTCGCATCGAAAAGTTCAAGAAGACAATGCCCCCGGAACCTGTCATTGAAGGGAACTAGGAGGAGTCAAGTGCAAAAAACATTAGAATACTATTTGGCGCTGGACTATCCGGTTGAGATCCGACAAATTGACAGCAGTTTAGGCGGAGGGTACATAGCAAGCATTCCAAGCTTAGGGTACCAAGCGTTCGTAGGAGATGGAGAAACGCTTGAAGAAGCGTATGCGAACTTACAGGCCGCTAAGAAAGAAATATTCGCGGATTGTTTTGAGCATGGCGTTACTATTCCTGAACCGGTTAGCGAGTGGGAGTATGAGGAGTATAGCGGAAAGCTGGTTGTTCGCATGCCTCGTGAACTTCACGGACGGCTGGCCGCCGCGGCCAAGCAGAACAATACCAGCTTGAACCAATTCATTGTCTATGCCCTTAGCAGCTTTGAGGCGAAGTGGAGTGTTATACAGGAAATAAAACAGACATTGACTCCGAACCGCCGTCTCAAATCGAAAATGGCTGTCCGATCCCGGTAGCATCTGCAGCCTTCTTTTTGCCCTCGGCTTATCGGGGCCGAAGACGCCGCCAAAGACGCCAAAACCCCCTCTCCTTTGACGGGAAAGGGGGTTCGGGTGAGGGTGAATCGTCTCTCAATCCCTATACTTCGGCTCAGTTTTGCTGGTCACGATCTCCACGGTCCCTGCCTCGCCGATGATCCCATTCAGGAAGTAATCCCTGGTCGCGCAGCGAGCGGTAGGTGTCCCTCATCACGTCCCAATACGTATCCCGCATTTGGGGGTCCATATTGTGCCTGGCGTTATATTCGTCCAACACCATCTGCTGTCTGAGCGCGGGGTTCATCTGCGTCATATACATCATTTCCTGCTGCATGGCGCCGACTCGCTGTTCGGGAGTCATCTCAGCCAGAAGTTTCGCCCGCTCTTCCTGCAGCGATTGAAGACGCGCAGTCGAGTCTTTATCCGGCTTGCCAACCTGAGCGCTTTTGGTTTCGACCTTTGGCTTTGTAACTAGATACACGGGTTTCAGGCCGAGTTTGCCGGGGTCGACCTTGGGTGCGGCTGCGTCCTGCTCCACGAATACTTTCTGCTTTCCGGTAACAGGGTCATAGACAACAAACGAGCCGCTGGTTAAAGCGGTTGCGGCTTGAGCGCGGGCTTTGACTTGTTCAAGAGTAGGTTTCTGATCAGCTTGTGCAGGCGCAGGTAGATAGACCTTCTGCCATTTCAAGTTGTTTGTGCTGGTGATTACGTCCAGCGCGTTTTCCAACTCGATGGATTTGAACTGGCCGATGACGTTCCCTTTTACATCCGAGTCGCACACGATCCGCGCGCCGGCTTGTCTGCCAAGCTCGGTCATCGCCTGATCGATCGGCATGTCCTTTGCGTCAAGCGTGACCACCGGTTTTCCAGTGGCGGTCGCCGCGGCGCTAACAATCGATGCTAACAGCATTAGAGTCGCAATGAGAGCTAAAATCCTCATTCCTTCCACCTTTCCCTTCCCTGCATGAGTAGCCAAGCTACCTCTTCTCCTTTTGACGGGCCTTGCCTGGTAATGGTTACAGTATTATGAAAGATGAAAAGAATGATATTTCAGTCTATTGGGGGATGCCGCGGTTGATGGCCCCGAACATCCATGTTCGGGGCCAATTCCATCGGACATCTTGTCCGATACCTCTTTATACCAGATTCTCAAACCATGGGTCTTTCGTCCTTGCCTGCAAAGCAGTTATTTTGGTTTTCAGTTGTTTCAGCAAGTCCGCATGCTTCGGATCGTCCGCCAGGTTATTGGTCTCCCATGGATCGTTTTGCAAATCGTACAGTTCAAATTGGAGTGAGTTCAGTTCTCCGGTTATCTGAGGTCAATTGATGTTCGGGCGAAAATTCTACAAATATTTTTCATTTTAAGTAATGATTTTCTGTGGTGGATGTGTAATT
>JAUSEB010000332.1 GCA_030650495.1 Armatimonadota bacterium
CAAGGTTCGCTCGTGGTAAGCGGGGATGTCAGCGCGATAATGGAGCAGTGCCGCGGAGGAATTGTCCTCAATATCGAAATAGTCGAACGGCGGGAAGAGGCGGTCGCATTCTTAGAAACACTGGATGGGGTCGCCGAGCCACAGATGGACGACGGTCAGATCAGCGTGAAATACGTCGGAGAGCCTGACCAGAGCTACAAAGTCTTGGAAGCGCTTTCGGCAAACGGCTTCAAGGTCCGCTCGTTCAGCGAAGCCGATGTTGACCTAGAAGACATATTCCTAAGAGTGACGCGCGGAGCGGTTGCGTAAGGCAAATTTTTATGCTGCGGGAACGGCGTTATTTGAAATCAGTAAGGATGCCGCTCAAGGCAGTTCCCGCAGCATAGTCAACAGAGAATATAGGAGTCATTAGAGATTATGAGCATTGCAACAGCAGCACGTGAACGTTTGACGGGAGTGTTTGCCGAATCGGTATATGACAATCCCGTGCTTGTTATGGGGTTTCGGACCCGCATGCGCCGCGCAACCGCGTTTGTGGTATTGGGCGGATACGCGCTCTTTCTGGCGGTGGTCATGCTCATCGCGTATTACGCGCTGTGGGAATCGATGAAGTATCGTGGAATGGGGTCGCCGATGTCCAATCGGAGCATAGGCTCGGCCCTGTTCTACAGCATCACATGGACCCAGGTCGCCTTATTCACGCTCATTGTGCCCGCTCTTTCCGGCGGGGCGTTGACCATGGAGATGGACCGGAGGACCATGGAAATGCTCTCCCTGACTCCTCTGTCAGCGGGGAAAATAGCGCTCGGAAAACATCTGTCCGCGTTCATCTATTGCGTTGCGCTGCTGCTTTGCTCATTGCCGCTTTCCGGCATGTGTCTGATGTTCGGCGGAATATCCCCGGCTGAGATAGCCGTCACCTATCTGCATCTGATAACGTGGTGCTTTCTTCTTTCGGCGTTGGGAGTCTTCTGGTCATCTCTCTTCACAACGACGGCTCCGGCGCAGCTATTTACTTACGGCTCGTCTCTAGTGTATTTTGTCGGCACACTGACAATGGGCGGCGCGCTTATAGCGTCCGTACTATACGGTCATAGCGGCAGCAATATAGTCGCGGTTAGCGCGTTGAACCCAGGATGGGTAGCCTATGTAGCTATGATGACCGCCAAAGTGTGCGGAATCTCCGTTCCGGTCGCCCTGCCGCCGATTATTCTTCATACGGCAATCGGCATTCTGCTGCTCCTGTGCGCTACAACACATGTGCGTTTCCACAGAGCGCAGCGGCCTCTTTCAATACGTTTGCTCTTGTTGGGCATAACCGCCGTGTTGACCTGGCTGATCGCGGGCAATATGATTTCGACTTCCATAGCCTCGACAGGTCGATATTACCTTGAAATACTTGAGTTCTGGTCGATTGTCATACTGATCGTAATGTGCCTTTGGGCGTGTATTTTCGCCACGGGGCCGCTGAGAAAGGACCCTAAGGCTTCCATTTTTACCTACATTCTGTCGCCGCACAAGGCGTTTACCAACAATCTGAGAGGCGCGACGGGGTTTATGCTGTTATGGCTGGCGGTGGTCTATGCCGTTTTTGGCATATCGGTCTACTGGGCGGCCAAGGCAGCGGGACTGTCCATCGGCCATCTATTCTGGGCCAACTACTTCAGAATAGGCGTGTCTTCGCTTGCCGTGATGATGGGTGTCTGCGCCCTGGGGATATTCTGGTCTTCAATATCGCAAGTGAGGGCTTTGGCGGTCTTGCTTATGGCTTTGTTCACCCTGCTTATATTAGCCGGCTATCTGATGGTGCTGTCATACCATTTCTGGGGATACCAAAAAGGGAACTCCGCGCTTTATCAACTGGCGGCTTTTTGGCCCCTTACGCCGATACTGTCAGCCACGTCGTGGAAGCAGGACTGGCCAAAACTTTGGTGGTCGCTGAAAGACTCATGGCTTGTCACCGGGGGTGTATATTTACTCATCACGGTCGTCTGCCTCGGCCTTGCGTCGGTCTCTTCAGCCAAATGGGGCGGAATAAAAGAGGACTAGTATGTCGATAAACGACCCGCTGGGCGGTCAAATACACCGTCTTCGCAAGCGCGTCAGGCTTCTATTTATAGAGAGATACTCGCTCTTCGGTGGAAGCCTGGGGGCCGTAGCTTCGGCTATACTTGCGGCGCTTTCATATAAGTATACGGACTTCGCCAATTACACCTTATGGGCGTTGCTTATAGCCGCCGGCGTAATATCGGGCTGCGTATACGGCCTCTTGCGAAAGCTGGATGACCTCTCCGTCGCTAAATCAGCGGACAGAAGAACGGGCCTGAAAGAGCGGCTATCCTCGGCTATTTCGCTGCGAGACTCCGTGGAAAATGACATGGAGAAGGCCCTGGTCGATGATGCCGCAAGCCACGTGGCCCCGCTTCGATCCGGCGAAGTTTTCCGCCATCGTTTCGGAAAGCCGCACGTTATATTTGCGCTTGCTCTTCTAGCTCTGCTGGCGATAGCCATCGTTCCGCAACTCTCTCGCTTCCAATCACAGACGCGGCGGCAGGAAATAACCGTGATGAAGCGCGAAGGCAAGAAGATGGTGAAGGTAGCTAAGGACATCAAGAAGCTTACCGACCCCAAGCAGGAAGAGCTTAAAAAGATGGCGGTCGCCCTTGAGAAGCTCGGCAAGAAGATGCAAATGGGACGTATGAGCCGCAAGCAGGCGATGCTGAAAGCTAAGCGGCTTGAGAAGCAGATAAAAAAAGAGCAGGACCGGCTGGCGAAGGAGAACTCCGGTCGCAAGACGATGGAACAGGCCAGGGCTGAGATGCGGGAGGCCGGGGAGCAGTTGGCAAGAAGTATGGCCGAGAAACTTGCGCAGAAAGAGAATATCCCGATAAGCGAGGCTATGGAGAAAATTCCTTCAGACAAGCGGCTTGCCGAGCTTGCGAGGAAAAGTGGTCCGCTCACCAAGTCCGAGCGCGAGGAGCTTGAGAAAGCCTTATCGAAGTACGCCAATCCCAACAGCCAAGTACGCATACCTCCTGAGCTTGCCGAAGCGCTGGCTAGACTTGCCGAAAGCGAAGACTACCAGAAGGCCATGGAGATAATGCAGAAGCTCGCGATCAAAATGGACTCCGGCAAGATGTCCAAGATGGACAAGGAAGCCCTGCGCAAGCAGATGGAAGCGCTGGCTAAGGCGTTGGAGAAGACCGACCTCGACCAGCTTGCCAAAATGATGCGCGAAAACGCCGAGAAGCTCGCCAAGATGAGCCCGCAAGAGCTTCAGAAGATGATCGACGAGATGAAACGAATGCAGCGGCTTTGCCAGGCTATGAACAAAGCCGGCGGCACTTGAGTCGGCCTCGGACTCGCACTAGGTCAGTGCGGCTTAGGAATGGGCGGCGGCAAAGGTGGCTTAGGCAACGGAATGGGTGGAGATGACTCTAACAGCGGTCCCAAGAAAAAGCCTAAGCCTGTTAAAGACATCGTAAAGACTCCGAGCATGGTGGGAAAGAGCGGAATGGTGTTCTCCGCCGGGGAGACTATGGGCGCGCCGGACGCGGCGGCTCCCGCTTCGGTTCCCTACACCGACGTGTTGACCAATTACAACAAAGCCGCTGAGAAGGCGCTGGACAAAGAGAAGGTCCCGCCGGCCTACCGCAGCCGCGTGAAGGATTATTTTAATAGTTTGGAATAGTTATAAGCTGTCAGCTGACAGCTTATTAAAAGCAGATTCCTCGGCTTCGCTCGGAATGACGGGTACCGTACGTTTAGAATACTTTGGAGGATATATGCAAGCAGAAGAGCGCGTAGCGCAGTTCAAAGAGTATTTCGATAATATCCGCAATGAGATCGGAAAGGTCATAGTCGGGCAAAATGAGATAGTCGAAGGGGCTATCTCCTGCCTTATTTCAAACGGCCACGCGCTCCTCGAAGGCGTCCCCGGCCTGGGCAAGACCCTGCTCGTCAAGACGCTCGCGGAAACCGTTGGCCTGAAATTCGCAAGAATCCAGTTCACGCCTGACCTCATGCCCGCCGATATAGTAGGGACCAACATTCTGATAGAAGATGAGTCAGGCTCAAGGAGAGTTGAGTTCCAGCACGGG
>JAUSEB010000346.1 GCA_030650495.1 Armatimonadota bacterium
GATTAAGTAGAGTAAGTTGAAGGTTCCGTTGTTTCGGGATTTGAGGGTTGGCAGCCAATATCTAAAGGTTAACAGGGAGCGCGTGACCCAACCCGGAAATCCCGAAACCTCCGAACAGCGCATGTTTCGGGATTTCCATTCCGCTGCGCTCCATTCAAATCCCGAAACAACGGCACCCTTTTCCCGATACTTCATAGTTCCGTTGTTCCCGTTGTTACCCCCAGATTTGACATACACCAATAGACAACTGACATTTTGTCGCGCCTAGCGCTATAATGCCAGCAGAGGATAAGTCTATGCTTATACGCATAATAAGCGCATTGATCGGGATTCCTTTTGCGATAATTCTCGTCTACGCTCGTGGTGGAGCGCCGTTCGCCTTAATTATTGCGATCATTGCGATGATTGGCTTATGGGAGTTCTATGGCGGATCGGAGAAACAGGGGGCCAAATCCCTATGGTGGCTCGGCCTGCCGTTCAGCGTCTCGTTCATTGTGGCCGCATGGTTCAAGCCCGCATTGTTGGACTTTTCCATTGTTATGCTGGGACTTTTTCTGGCGATGCTGATTTGGGAATTGTTTAGACATGACCGCGCGCCGATTCGGAATATTGGAGCCACACTCCTTGGCGCGGTATATGTTGGCGGACTTTTCGGCTATCTGGTTTTACTGCGCCAAATGCCGGGCAAGGTGGATATTAATTATTCATCGAGCTGGTTTGATCTACAGTCTCGCGGAGCCTGGCTTGCCATGTTCGCTATGTTAACCACATGGGCTTGCGACACCGGCGCGTATTTCGTCGGCTCAACTATAGGGAAACACAAGCTTGCGCCGACGCTCAGCCCTGGAAAAACAATAGAAGGCGCGGTAGGGGCGATTGTCTGTTCAACGTTAATGGCTCTACTCATAGGCGGGGTTTTGGGGTTTCACATTTGGAGCCGAATCCTGCTTGGAGTCGTCATCGGGGCGTTCAGTATCTTAGGCGATCTCTGCGAAAGCGCGATGAAGCGAGAGATTGGGATTAAAGACTTCGGCGCTATTATGCCCGGCCACGGCGGAGTCCTCGACCGCTGCGACAGCCTGCTCTTCTCCGCCCCGGCGCTGTTTTATATCATCTACTTCTTGAAGCTATAAAAAAGGGCGCCGGTCAAAGACTGGCGCCCTTAGAAGAAGAAACTATACTAAGCTCCCAATCTAGAAACAAGATAGAGCAATCCCAGGAACAAGAACGCAACTATCAGAGCTATGAAGAAGCCTCCGACGTTGACCAAAACCGGGTATTTTGTTTCCCACGGATGCGGCTTGGTTGCTCCCGCATAGACTACATCCACACCGGCTTCAATCAGTTTATCCTCTTGCCCAACCGGAGTCTTCAGCAATAAGTAGAACTTGTCCAAAATCGTCTTAGGAAGAGGTTTGGTAAGGAAGCTAACTACAATCAGTGTCACAACTCCCGCGGGTAGATATGACAAAACCATCCAGGCCAGGTCTTTCTTCTCTCCATATATTCCAAGCCAAGCTACGTTGGCGAAGTAAGCTTCGTGCAGCTTTGCGCCGATTGGACCGACGATTGTCCATATAGTTGCCATCACTATGAAAGAAACCCATGCCCCAGCGGAATTCGTTCTCTTCCAAAGGACTCCAGCCCACATAAACACACCGGTGAGAGTGCTCAACCCCCAGAAGAATACCAGCGCGTCCGCGACGCTGTCTACCCAAAACGCAAAAAGCAGGCCTAAGAGTACAATGAGCAGTCCGGCAAATCTGGCGATTCCGAGCACTTGCCTATCGGTTGCGGCGGTATTTATATAACGCTTGTAGATGTTCCG
The DNA here is from genome assembly GCA_030650495.1 of Armatimonadota bacterium. Lineage (GTDB taxonomy): Bacteria > Armatimonadota > UBA5829 > UBA5829 > JAUSEB01 > JAUSEB01. Next base: position 1,829 of record JAUSEB010000346.1, read on the forward strand.
TGAAAGCAAAGCCGACGCCGCGACCATAAACGCGCTCAATGTGGACATCTGCGCGGCAAGTATCGCCGCGAACATCAATCCCGTAAACCCTGACGGCAGCAGCGCCCGGATGGCGGTCCCGAAGGCCGCTTCTCTATTTTCGCCAAGCGGAGCTAGCTGACCGTTGGCTACCATCGCTATGACGACCATTCCGCTGAACGCCCATGCGATCGCGCAAAATCTCTTTACGAAGTTGCCGTATGTAAAGCCTACCCGTCCCTCAAACTCCGTCTTTCCGGTGGAGCAGACTTCCATTGTATGGGGTTGTGAAACGATACCTATAAGGCTCATAATCGTGCCGGCGATTATCCAGGGAATTGTCACTTCGGCCATCGAAGCGGATGCGTGCAGGCTGAATTTACTCGACTCGACAAGCTGATGCAGCCCGGCAAATCCTCCCACCGCGGACAAGCCGAATGGGACAAGTAATACTGACATGACTACAATCAGCAGCCCCTGCACCGACTCGGTTACTACTGTCGCTATCAGTCCTCCGAGAGTGCCATAAATTAGAAACACGCCGGTCATGCCTAAAATCGCCACCCACTCCGGCATCTGTCCTTGTGTGATGGCTGAAGTTATGAGTCCAGTTCCTTTCAACAGCGTACCCATATTGACCGCGAATGTGAGAATTCCCATAACCGAATAGAGTAAACCCAGGCTCTTGCCGAATCGGGCTTCAAAGAAATCGGCGGTCGTGAAGAACCGAGCTCTTCGGAACAAAGGAGCCATGATCCAGTAGAACGGCGTAACGAATAGATACACGAATGTGTACCATATTCCAGCAAAGCCGTGCTTATACGTCGCGCCCACGACGCCCACGGGATCGTCGGCGTGTGTTCCCGTGCCCAACGCGTGCATCATCATCAGGAACTTGTTGAAACCCCGGCCACCCGCGAAATAGTCGCCGGTGTTCTTAATCTTCCTCGCCTGATACAAACCCAGGGCGAGCATCGAGACTAGATAAATGATAACAACAGTCAAGTCCAAAGCGGTGAAATTCATTTTGAAAGACGCCTCCGTAAAATCCACTGGGCAAGTTTAGTAGTAACCTCAACCATTGTCCAATCGTACACTGGGCCGGGTATCAGCGTCAAGTGGGGTAAAAGAAGCTGTCAGCTGACAGCTGACAGCTTCAGATCGCGCGCGATATGCCATCGCGCGCGAAGCAGAACCGCTGAAATTCCTCTCAATAAGGTGTAACAGACAACCCATATCCGTGTCTACCAATGTGTATCTGTGGCACATTAGCCACTACGGAGGAGTCGCCTCCGCACTGTCTAATTCTACCTTGGAATCATTATTATGCCAAAGGGGATGCGCCGATGAGTGTTAAAGTGGGCCTGATTGGATGCGGCTCTATAGCTGATTTTCATTTGAATGGATATAAAGCGGCGGACGCGGAGATTGTACACGTCGCGGACGCCGATGAAACCCGCGCAAAGGCGAGAGCGGAAGCTCTTAATTGCCCGTGGAGTTCTGATTATCACAAGCTTCTGGCGGACCCGCAAATTGACTGTGTTTCCGTTTGCCTCCCAAATCACCTTCATCGAGAGGCGTCCGAAGCTGCCATTGCCGCCGGGAAGCACGTTTTGTGCGAGAAGACTATGACCAGCAACCTGCCCGACGCCAAGGCTTTAGTTGCCGCCGTCGAAGCAAGCGATAGGATTTTCCAAATCGCGTATATGAAGCGGTTTATTCCCGCTATGCAAAAGGCCAAAGAGCTGATTCCGAGGCTTGGCAAGCTGCTGAGCGGGACCGTGAGAGTCTATCACCCATTCGGGGAGGAAGCCTGGAAGCATGTCGGCGGTGATATTTGGCTCTTGAACAAAGACAAAGGCGGCGCGGGAGTCATAGTGCATTCGGGGAGTCACATGCTCGACGCAATGCGCTTCCTCTGCGGCGATCCGCTCAGCGTGGAAGCCAGGTGCCACTTTAAGAAGGGCTTGGACTACTACGACACCGCCTATTTTATGATGGAAGCCGGTTTCACTTTATTTTTTGAGTCCGCCTGGCTCGACCTTCAGAATTTGGGGGTTCGCAATAACGGCTGGGACGAGCGCATCGAGATCACCGGTGAAAAGGGCCGCCTGGAGGTCTTCACGATGTGGTGGACCCGCCCGGATGTGGAAGTTCCATTCGTGCGATTCTACTCCGCCGAGGACGGCGAAACCAGAGAGATTTATCCCCAGGCGAAGGATGGTTTTATTGAAGAAGTTTTGGCATTCGTCAACTCCGTCAAAGAGGGCAAGCAGGGACGGCCTGATGTCTATGACGGCTATATGGTGCAGGCGATTATTGACGCGGCCTATCGCTCGAACGAGGAAGGCCGCCGATTACCAATCGAGAGGCTGAGCAGAAAATGAAAACAGCGTATACAAAGGTTCCTTTTCTAGCCGAAATCCGGGACGAGCCGATCCGCAAGCCGGGGCCGAACGAGGTAATGGTCAGAGTGCGAGCCTGCGGCGTTTGCGGAACGGATGTCCATATCGCGCGCAAGATAGCTCATGACTGGATTGCTGTTGGCCATGAAGTTGTTGGCGAGATTGCCGATTTGGGCCAGGGAGTCACCCGTTTCAAGTATGGCGATAAAGTGATTGTCGAAAACTCCAGCTTTTGCGGTGTGTGCGAGAACTGCAAGAATGATAGGGTCGATCTTTGCTTGAATATGTATAACATGGACTCCCAGCCAGGCGCGGCGGAGTATATCACTATGCGGGAAAACGCGCTCTATCAGTTCGACGGCCTGCCTTTTGCCCATGCAGCAATTGCCGAGCCGCTCACCGTCGCGCTGAACGTCATCGGCGTCGCCGAAATCCCATTAAATTCAACCGTCTGCGTTATGGGCCCCGGTCCAATCGGCCTTATGGCCGTCAAACTGGCGAAGCTCGCGGGAGCAAAGACGGTTATCCTGGTCGGCAATTCGCACTCGACCGCCCGGCTTGCCGTAGGTAAAGAACTAGGCGCAGACGATGTTGTCCTGGCGGACAAGGTAAACGTAGTTGACTATATGAAAGAGACTTATCCAAAAGGCATGGATCGAGTGATCGTCACATCGCCTCCGAAAACCCTTCTTGAAGCAATAAAGATGGCGAACTTCGGGGCTATAATCGGCTTCATCGGCATAGATGTCGGCGGGGAAGAGAAAGTGACTTTCGACGTCAACGAGATTCACTTTAAGCGGCTGCAACTCCGCGCTTCCCACGCCGTTCCGAACACTATGTTCCCAATTGCGCTCGACCTGCTAAAGCGCAAAGTGATCGATCCGGCGAGAATCGTGACTCATATCTTCCCGCTGGACAAGACCCAAGAGGCGTTGGACATGGCGGGAAATAACAAGGCCGAGGTTGTTAAAGTCGTAATTGAATGCTAGGGGGAGTTGAAGGTTGAGGGAATAGACCTCCCCCTAACCCCCTCCTAAAGGATGAGGAATTACATATGCGGTTTGTTTCGGGATTTCCATTCCGCTGCGCTCCATTCAAATCCCGAAACAACGGCCAACACTAGTCACAAGTCACTAACCACTTTCCTCTCCACTGCGATTCTCCTTGACAGTCCCGCGCGGTCGTACTAGAATTGCGTAAGCGTTATGGAAATTGTAGCCAAAAACAGCATTACGAGTGGA
>JAUSEB010000368.1 GCA_030650495.1 Armatimonadota bacterium
AAGAACAGTAAAGGATGTCCCGCTTAATGCTAACCAATATCAAGATACGCCCTATCAAATCCGCCGTTGCGATAACAGTCATATTAATTGCCGCTATATTCATAATTTCGGGTTGTGGAGGAGGTGGCAGCGGACCAGGAATGCCTTCCGGGAGCGGGAATGCCACAGTCACAGGACGGATAATCGATGGCAGCACCGCCGTGGTATATCCGGCCAATATCTCCGTCAATGGAATATCATTAGGATCAAATCAATCGGACGGCAGGTTCAGCTTCACGGGAGTGCAAACCGGAACGCTGACGGTATCCAAATTGGGATATATAAGCACGACCAAATCCGTTAATCCGGGCGACAATAACCTGGGTGACATCAGAATAGACATTAGCGATGGTTCAGACCCGGGTGGAAACGCCACAGTCATAGGGCGGATAACCGATGGCAACCCATCCACCATATACGACCATCCAGCAAATATCTCGGTTAATGGATCTTCAGGAACGAACAATTTAGACGGCACATTCAACTTTACGGGAGTGCTCACCGGGCCCGGAACGCTGACGGTTTCCAAAAAAGGATATTTCGACTATAGTATGCCCGTTGATCTGAAATCAGGCGATAATAACCTAGGTGAAATCATGATAACCTTTGACTATGAGACAGTACCAGGCCAGCCGGAATTTTGCAGTGAATGTCATAGCGACATGTAATCTAACCTGCGATTCCTATGCTTCGTCTTATTCTTTTAAGCCGAGGCCGGTTTAATGTTGAAGGTTGAATGAGGCGATACCGATGTCTTAAACCTTCAACATTCAACTCTCCCAATTGTGTTTCATTATTCGCCCACTTGAGCCTATAATCTAATTGGTTCATATCCTATGAAACGATTCACGGCTCCATCTATCTCAATATCGCTTATTGCATTGATAGTCCTCAGCTTCATTTGGCTGAAGGACTACAGGCCATTTGGGCGTGTAGCAAAGGCTCCTGATATTTCCAATATTGGGTTGAGGCTGCATGGCGCCAAGCTCATCGGCAGAACGCATGGAAAGCAGACATGGAAGCTCGATTCCCGACTTGTCGAGGTCAGCAGCGACCGTGGGTATATCCATCTGGCGAACATTAAGAACGGCGTTGTTTATGACAAGAAAGGCAGGCAAGCTCTGACTATATCTTCCCAAAAAGTAGTTTATAATGCGTATTCAAAAGACATCAGCGCAACCGGGAAGACAAAAGTCGTCACGAACCGTAATATGTCTATAGCGACGGACAAGCTTGCCTGGAACGCCTATCAGGAAAAACTTGTCTGTCCAGGGCATGTTACAATAGATATGGGCGTCGGCAAAGGCAGCGCCGGAGGGTTGGTCGTCGATATGAAGAACAATTCCCTCACGCTCAAGAAGGTGAACATTAACATTCCCGCAAAAGAAGGAGCGCTTAGGATATACTGATGAGACATTTCCCATGTTGCAAAAACACAAAGCTCGTCTGGTTTGTCTTCATCGCCGGTTTGGCGGCGCCGCTGTCCATGCTATTTTCCGCCGAGCAGCAGAAACCCACGCCGGAGCCGAATTACAAGATCGTGAACGTGCAGGCCGATGTCTGGAAACAGAATTGGGGAAGCAAGAGCCTGACGCTTCTGACCGGTAATGTGGTCATAACACAAGGCGATACCGTTTTGAAATCCGATAGAGTGGAGTTCGATGAAGACGCCAATATAGCTACATCTCCGGGGCGGCTTACCATAACTGATCCCAATAATGAAATCTCAGGCGCCTCCGGTATTGCTTATCTAAACGACAGGCGCGGTGAGATCAAGGGCAGCGTCAAGCTTGTTACCAAACCTAAACAAAAGCCCGACCCTAACAGAAAATCCACCGAATGGAAAGACACAGTCACTATGACTTGTGACAAGATCGAATACCTCTACAAGCTGAAAAAAGCCACCGCCGGAGGTAACCTCAAGATGGTCCAAAAGGACAGAACCGTCACGGCTGACCAGGCAATATATCTCGTAAAAGATGAGATCGTGACTCTTAACGGCAATGTGAAAGGCATCGACACCAAAGGCCAAAGCGTTACAGCCGGCGGCAAAGTCACTGCTTCGCTCAAAGAAGGCGACGAGTGGATCGAGATCGAGCGGGCATCCGGTATTTTCAAAGTAAAGGAAGAAGAGGAAGAGCAAAAGCCTGCGGAAAAACCAGCCGCCGCGAAATCTTAAGATGCTTCGGCGTAACCCTGTAGCTCGGGGCCTTGTGCCCCGTCTGCTGAGCATAGATTCACTACCGCCGACCAGCCACAAGGGCCGGGGCTACGGTTTCTGAACACTCCCAAGAACTAGCCGAAGTATAGTAAGTAACTTCCAAATAAACTAACTCAAATATGATAACTCTCCACGGAACTGGGGTATACAAAGGAATGGGAATAGCAGAGGCTGCCATCATAGAATCTGATGGTGGCATCCCTGCCGAGTTGCTCCAACGAGGGCTTGCGGCGCTGCGAAAACGAGCTAATGAAACGGAAGCGCCGGTGGTTGTAGTGGTCTGTGGGTCGCTGGAAACAGGCATGGACGTCCGAATTCCGGGCTTTAGGATAACCGGCCTCGCCGCACAGTCCGCTGAATATAACGTTGAGGAATGTCGCGTTCCGGCTGTAACCGGAGTTGGAGATTTACTTCCCTCTGTTAGTAATGGCGATATTGTCATCGTGGATGGAACATGGGGTGTGGTATACATTGACCCTGATGCGGAGACGCTTATGCACTATCAAAATATAGAAGATAAACGGAAAGAGCGGCGTGTTTTTCTTGAATCGACTCACCTTCCCGCTGTTACACAAACTGGACATACGGTTTTAGTGTTTGCGACGGTATCCGACCCATCCGACGCGGAATCCGCGTTGGCCGAAGGCGCGGATGGACTTCTGCTGACGTCTCAAGCAATTGACGTTTTCACAACCAATGATTGGATACGGCTTCTTGAAGACACCGGTGGAAAACCTCTCCTGTTAGCCGGCGCGCCGGAACCATTTGCGCTTAGGACTATAATAACAATGGCGCTGCCCGGCCAGATCACAATCGCCATGCCGCCTGATGAGCAGTTCCGTCTCTCCGATCTGCAATCCCTGATAGAAGATATATCCGGCGCTGTTTCCGAGGATAATATAGAGCCCGCGGAAATCAATTTCGCGGCTATTTCCGATGTTGTAGGCCGGCGTGAGGATGAAACTCTGCCTGACATATCACGGTTCTTGGTCAACGCCGCTATCTGTGATGTAAGTCCTACTCAAGCCGACCTGTCCGAATGCATATCCGAGGCTGTTTCGGTTTTGGAATCTTCTAGCGAAGCAACTCCGAAAACCGTGTGGCTTGCCACTTCAGTTGATTCCGTCCGCTACCTCATGGATGACGGCGTAGACTCCGTCGCCGTACCTCTTGGCTTCGTCTCCACGACCAAGGACTTGATCCGCTCATTTCCGGCGGAGGAATAGTCATCCGCAGCTGTCAGCTGACAGCTGACAGCTGACAGCTTTTCTAAACCCTCAACCTCCCTTTACAGCCAACTCCTTCCCTGTTATAGTAAACCAAGCAAGATAGACTCATCGGAGGAGTAATTGTGGCAATCGTAGATATTCAAAAGGGAACCAAAAAGGAAATGTCAATCGCCGAAATGCAGCAGGCGGCGAATGAGATGCGCGCTTATGCGTTGGTGGCGATTCACGCGGGCGGGAGCGGACATCCCGGCGGTTCCCTATCCATAATGGACATAACGGCGACGCTGTTTTTGCACGAGATGAACCATGATCCGTCCAATCCCTGCTGGGAGGATAGAGACAGATTGTTCTTCTCCGCCGGGCATAAGGCTCCGGCGCTTTACGTCGGCCTGGGAAGGGCCGGGTATTTTCCCATTGAAGATACAGTAACCCTGCGCCGTTGCAACAGCGAGTTCCAGGGACATCCTCACTGCCTGAAACTCGATTGTGTCGAGATATCCAGCGGGTCGCTCGGCCAGGGGCTTGGCGTTTCCGTCGGTGACGCAATCGCGGCGCGGCTGAACGACAAAAACTATAGAATCTACTGCGTTATGGGCGACGGCGAGCAGCAGGAAGGCAGCGTGTGGGAAGCCGCTATGAGCGCGGGGCATTTCGGCCTGGATAATATCTGCGCCATCGTCGATAAGAACAGGCTCCAGATCGACGGCTGGGTCGAAGACGTTATGGACATCGACCCGATTGGCGAGAAGTATGCGTCCTTCGGATGGCATGTTATCGAGATCGACGGCCACAACATGCAGCAGATACATGACGCCTTTGAGGAAGCCCGAAACACGAAGGGCAAGCCTTCCGTGATTATCGCCAATACCGTCAAGGGCAAAGGCGTGTCCTATATGGAGAACGCCGTCGGTTGGCACGGTGTTGCGACCAAGACCCGCGAGCAGCTTGACCAGGCAATTGCCGAACTAAACGTGCCGGAACTGACCAAGGAGAAAGTTGATTCGCTCCTGAAGCAGGCGGTGGATTTCGGCAAGGATGTCGCAGCGGGTATCGACGCTATTCAGCCGACATACTCCAGAAACTACTGGTGGAACAGCGGCGACACGATGAAGGTCGAGATGGACCCGACCAGAATGGGATTTGGCCGGGGGCTTGATAGAATCGGCGACGACGAGCGCATAGTGACTTTGCATGCCGATATATCCGCTTCGATTCGGATTACTGGTTTCGAGGAAAAGGCCGAGCATCGCAAGAGCCGCGTTTTCAGTGTTGGAATCGCCGAGCAGAATATGATGCAGGTTGCCGCGGGACTTGCCAAAGAGGGCAAAATCCCAATCACAGGCACTTACGGCGTGTTCGCGGCTGGTCGGCCCTGGGACCAGATACGCACCACCATCTGCTACAGCAATTTGAACGTTAAGATAGCTGGGGCCCACGGTGGGATTTCCGTCGGCGCGGACGGCGCGACCCACCAGGCGCTCGAAGAAATTTCGCTGATGAGCATTTTGCCAAATATGATCGTTGAAGTTCCCGCTGATTCAGTTGAGACGGATCGAGCTACCGAAGAGTGCATTCTTAACGTTGTCGGACCGACTTACATTCGCTTCGCCCGTGAGGCCACGCCTATCGTGACGAATAAACAGACGCCTTACAAGTTCGGCGTAGCTAACGTTATTCGATTCAGGGGTGAGAAACTGAGCTTCGTCGATGCGTTTGAGCAGGTTCTTTCTACGGAATATAAGCCTAAAAACGAG
>JAUSEB010000382.1 GCA_030650495.1 Armatimonadota bacterium
GCCGTCGCCTGCCAACTTATAGAAATATTGTATGTTGTTCTGTTGAGGCGAACACCTTATTCAGAGGAATACCACCTCCGCATGAGAACATTGCACTCTAAACCAACTTTGGTATTGACATAGGGAGTCCGAAACAACGGCTAATCCCAACTACCGACTACCAACTCTTGTATTAACCTCATCCGCTGGGTTATACTGGCGGTGTGCTAATAACCTTCCAGTCCATTTAGGAGGCCCGTAATGCGTCGTAACATTGTTATTCCCCTGCTCGTTCTGGCCGCGCTTGTCTTTCCTTCCGTGGTCTACTCAAGCGACTGCTGCGAAACTAAATCCACCAGCGACTTTGTCGCTTTGTTCAATGGCAAGGACTTGTCCGGCTGGGAAGTGGAGGGGCCACAAGCCTGGACTGTTCGCGACGGCGTCCTTTATTGCTCCGGCGAAGGGATTGGCTGGCTCCGGTCCAAAAAGCAGTATAAGGATTTCGTGCTGCAGCTCGAATACAAAGTAGGCCAGGAAGCCAACAGCGGCGTGTTCATCCGCGCCACCAAGGAAGGCAATCCCGCCTTTACCGGAATGGAAATCCAGATACTGAACGATTACGGCAGGAAGCCTACCCAACGCACGACCGGTTCCATGTATTCCGCCATTGCGCCCAAGGTCAACGCATCCAAACCGGCGGGTGAGTGGAACGAGTATCAAATATCCTGCATAGGAAATATGATCACAGTTCGGCTAAACGGACGGCGGATAATGCACGCCGACATATCGAACCCGGCGATAAACGCCGCGCTTATGGAAGGCCCCAAGCTCACCGACCGCGCCAAGATCGGCCACATTGGTCTTCAAAACCACGGTTTTCCATTGCAGTTCCGCAACATTCAAATTCGTAAGATGTAAGAATTCAAAACACAAGGCTATGATGTTCGACCCCAAAAAGGAGGAAGTAATTTGAAGAAAATCGCAATCATTTTAATCGTATTGGCCCTGGTTATGTCTCTCTGGTCAAGTTGTTACGCCGGCCAGGGCGCCAAGCAGCCGATCAAAGTCCTGTTCCTGATCGACGGCTGCTGCCACGACTTCAAGAATCTGCCGCCGACGCTTGCCGACAAACTTAAAGCGACCGGCGACTTTGAATGTACAATCACCGCTGACCGTGAACAGCTAATCCCGGCGAATATCAGCAAGTTCGACATCGCGTTGCTCTACACTCAGGGCAGCGATATGGCGCCGGAGCAGGAAAAGGGTTTGACCGAATTCGTCAATGGCGGCAAAGGCTACGTAGGAATCCACTGCGCGTCCGACTCGTTCAAAAACTCCGACGCCTATTGGAAGATGGTCGGCGGGCGGTTTGCCGGCCATGGCCGCGGCACATTCCCGGTGAAGTTCACCGCAAAGCGGCATGAAGTAGTAAACGGCCTCGATAATTTCGAGATCACCGATGAGACTTACAATCACAAATTCCATCCGGACGCAAAGGTCATAACGCTTGCAAGAAGAGAGACGGACGGCGAACCCGCCGTTTGGGTGCAATACTATGGCGCGGGCAGAGTTTTCTTCACGGGTCTGGGCCACGGAAAAGAGGCTTGGGAGAACGAAACATTCCAGAAGCTGATATTCCGAGGTATGTACTGGGCCGCCGGTCGCGCCGCTGTTCCAGCGAAGACTTGTCATAAGACGAAGTGCAAAAAGTAAAAAGACTGATAAACATATATGAGGAAGCTATCAGCTGACAGCTGTCAGCTGATAGCTTCGGGATTCGGAAATCCCTATCTGGTTTTAGGGTGGCGATTCGGAAATCGCCACCCAGTCCACCTTTCTCAACTCTCAACTAAACTAAACATGAGTTCAACTTCCCTGCAAGAAACTGAAAAACAAGTGAAACCCATTCCCGGCCCGGCGGGCAAATCCGCGCGCGCCAGCCACATAACGCCGAGGGCCGTAATTCTCGCCATTATCCTTGCGGTACTGAACGACTACTGGCTAGTGCAGCTCGAAGTAGTGCGCTATTCGTTCGCCACTTACGCCGCGCCGTTCTACAACGTCGTCTTCACGCTGTTCGTCGTCACCTGCGTCAATCTGCTTGTTCGCCGTCTATTCCCACGATTCGCCCTAAGTGGAGCCGAATTGCTGACCGTCTACGTAATGCTTTCGATCACCAGCGCTGTTTGCTCGACCCACATGCTCCAGATACTTGTCTCGCTCATGGGATATGCTTTTCATTTAAAGCCTCTCGACAACACGTGGGATACTTTGTTCCTAAAGGATGTCCCACGATGGCTGACTGTAAGCGATAAGACCGCGCTGGAGAACTACTACCAGGGTGGCTCGTCCCTTTATCTCGCGCAGAACTTCAGGCCGTGGCTTGGCCCCGTTCTCTGCTGGTCGGCCTTCGGCGCGGTTTTGGTCCTTACCACGATCTTTTTAAGCAGCATATTGCGGAAGCACTGGACGGAATCCGAACGACTTACTTTTCCTATAATCCAGCTTCCGCTGGAGATGACGAGCGAAGACGGCGCGCTGTTCAAAAACAAAATAATGTGGGCCGGATTTATAATCGCCGGGGGAATCACCCTGCTGGCGGGAATCCATCATTTGTATCCGTCGGTTCCGGCTATCCGTATTGTAAGGCAGGGCATCAACCAATATTTCGTAACCCCTCCGTGGAACTCCATTGGCACTACGTGGGTAGGCTTTTATTTCTTCGCGATCGGATTGGCGTTCATAATGCCGCTGGACCTGTCGTTCTCGTGCTGGATATTCTTTATCCTGCTCAAACTCGAGTTCGTCTTATGCTCTTCCATGGGATGGAACCAGCTGCGCGTGCAGGGGGGCGGTTTTGACCGCGGCTATCCGTTCCCCTACAGCCAGGCTTTCGGCGCATATTCCGCCATGGTCGTGATGATAATCTGGAATGCCCGCAAATACTTCGGCAGCGTGTTGCGTACGGCTTTTACCAAAAACAAAGAGATCGATGACTCGCGAGAGCCAATCAGCTATCGAACTGCCGTGATTGGAGTCATGGTTGGAGTGATCTTCCTTGGCGGGTTTGCCATGCGTATGGGCATGTCATTCCCCGTTGTCGCCGCGTTCTTCCTTATATACTTTGCTCTCGCCATAGTGGTTGCCAGAATTCGCGCGGAACTTGGCTTTCCCGTTCACGACATGCCCGGCATGGGCCCGCAAAACGCGTTGATAGCTATTGCGGGAACCAAACCCTTGGGAACGCAAAACCTGATAGGCTTTGCTTTGTTCCACTGGTTCAACCGAACTTACGCCAGCCATCCCATGCCCCATGAGTTGGAAGGATACAAAGTCGCGGAGCGGACTAAAACCCCGGCCCGGCAGATGTTCGTAGCAATGTGCATTGCAGCCGTTGTAGCTATGCCGATAGGTTTCTGGATGCTCCTCCACATCTACTACAACCTTGGCGGAGCCACGGCCAAGATGGAATACTGGGCGCTCGGCATGGGCGGCGAAGCTTGGGGAACACTCGCCGATAGGCTGAACAACGCGGTTCCAACCAACACCACGGCCCTGATTTTCGTCATGTTGAGCTTTTGCGCTTCACTGGCAATGGGCTGGCTGCGCAGACTATTCCCCTGGTTCCCGCTGCATCCATTGGCCTTCGCGGCCGCGAGCAGTTGGGGAGTTGCCATGCTCTGGGTTCCGTTGATGATCGGAAGCATCGCCAAATTTACTACTCTGAGATACAGCGGGCTCAATGGTTATCGCAAAGTCCTGCCCTTCTTCCTCGGTCTAATCCTTGGCGAGATCGTCATCGGCAGCCTCTGGACTCTCATAGGCATCGCCTTCGGAATACCTACCTACGACTTCTGGCCGGGAAAAGCGAATTAGTCGGCAGCCGTTAGTTGTAATCCCCATTTTTGCTATCAAACCCCTCAGGCGGTATAATCTCACTGAGAGACAAACATGCCTACAGCTTTTCTTGGTTTGGGGTCTAATTTGGGGGACAGGGAAGAGAACCTGCGCTCCGCGCTTCAGGAGATGGAGAAACGCGGCGCGGCGCGTACCGTCAAAGTATCATCTTTCTATGAGACCGCCCCTGTTGGTTACACCGACCAGCCGGACTTCATCAACGCGGTCGCGCAGGTGGAAACCATGCTCCAGCCAGCGGAATTACTTGCCACAATACTGGATGTGGAAAAAGCTCTTGGCCGCGAGCGAACAATTCGGTGGGGTCCGAGAGTCATAGACATTGATATACTCTTGTACGATGACATTTCCATAGAGGAGCCAGGCCTAGTTATACCGCACCCGGAGATGACGCGGCGGGGATTTGTGCTGAAGCCGTTGGCCGAAATAGCCCCGGACCTCATTCTGCCCGGAGGCAATACCGCGCGCGAAGCCGCTGAGGTGATTGCAAGCGCGGAGTTGAAGGACTGACATATTATGCCGATGTTTCGGTATAGCGTTGTAGACAAATCCGGCAGGACGCTAAATGGCGTGATGAGCGCCAAAGACGAAGCCGAGCTGGCGACTAGCCTTATGTCCAAAGGCTACTCGCTGCAATCGGTCGTCAAACTCGGACCTGCTCCCGCTGTAGCGGCGACAAGTCCTACGGTCCAAAGGCCGTCGGCTCCGGTCGATGGTGTCCCGCCGTCCCTCGAACCTCGTATTCCCATGAGAACGCTCGCGGTATATTTGCGCCAAATGGCCGCCCTAATCCGCTCAGGCCTTGCGCCGTATCAAGCCACGACAGAGATACTTTCCAGGACCCGAAACAGGCGGCTGAGGCTGGCTTTAATGAGTATGGAAGAACAAGTCCGCGCGGGCGGCTCTCTGACTCCCGCGATGACGGCCTATCCCGACGTTTTTCCCACGAAGGTAGTAGGCCTCATCTATTGCGGCGAACTGGGCGGGTTTTTGGATAACGCTTTGGACGAAGCGGCGACAAATATGGAGGAGGAAGCCTCGGGGCGGCTTTGGCCGAGATTGACAATGGGTTTCCTTAGATTGAACGTTTTATTTGGCATCTTGATGTTCCCTATGGTCCGGCTGGATATAATACTCCCGGAGATCGCGCGCAGGGCCAAACCAGATGATAGCTTATCCGATTCGCTACACAATGCATCCGGCGCGTTGTCCGATGTCTTTATGCATGGCTTTTCATATACCTTTTCCGCATTTATGATAATGCTGATAGCCACATACGCCTGGCCGCATATCAAACGTATACCGGTTGTGCGCCGCCGGCTTGACTTGTTCATAATCAATTTACCGATTTGGGGGCCGCTCCACAAGAGCCGCTCGTTGTCTGCTTTTGGCAAATCTCTCGCGCGGTTATACTCAGCGGGTATATCTCCCGGTCCGGCATGGGCGGCTGCAAGCTCAGTCTGTCCAAACAGCGTCATCGCGAACCAATTGAGATTCGCTGGAGCTAATTTGGAAAGCGGTGGGACGGTATCCATGGCTGTTGAGTCGGCGGGTGTATTTGATTTAGAGACCGTCGGCCTTCTCGCCTCAGGCGAACGCGCTGGTGATATTCCAGGCATGTTGCAGAAAATGTCGCAATACCAGGACTCCTTTGCGTCGGCTCAGCGAACCAAAGGCCGGGGGATTTCAACCAGCGCGTTCATAACAACGTGCCTTATACTTGTCGGATTATTCTTAATTCTAATAGTTAAGGGCTACGTTGACGCGATTTTCAAGATCCCGGACATCATAGTTGGAGGATCATAAGTGCCGGCTTTCAGCTATTCCGCAAAAGATAAGCAAGGCAAGACGATAATCGGGACCATGGAAGCGAATTCTGTCCAGGAAGTCGCCCGCGCGCTCAGGGAACAAAACTTGCTGCCGCAGCGAATAAGCGCGCATTCCGTGCGCCGGAATACGTTATCGTTTAGAAACTGGCTATTGAAAGTCTTCTTAGGCCCTCCACTTGCCGCTCAGATGTTTTTGTACAAACAACTTGGCTCGATGTTGTACTCCGGTATGTCGTTATCACAGGCCCTCACTACTATAGTAGACCGGGGTAGAAACAAACGCCTGCAACAAGCGATTATTGACGCTCGTGACCACGTGATGGCGGGAGGCAAATTGTCTGAAGCTCTTGGCCGGTATCCCTGGCTATTCGGCGGTTTGCAGTTGAGTCTCATCGAGGCGGGCGAAAGCAGCGGTATGTTGGATAAGGCAATGGCCCAGATATCAGGTTATCTCGATAAGGAAATAGAAACCCGCCGTAAACTCAGCGGCGTAACCTTTTATCCAAAGGCCGCCGTACTGCTGGCGTTCGTGATTTTGAAACTGCCTTTACCTTTCTTAGTGGAGGCGTTGGGGCCTCTTCGCCATTTGCCGGAAATATGCATTGGTATCGGACTCGCGCTTTGGATTACTTTCAAACTCGCGATGCAAATTCCTGAGATAGCAATTGGATGGGACGGTTTTAAGCTCTATTGCCCCGGAATAGGCTCTATGGTCCATAAGCTCGCCCTTGTGAAATTCGCTAGGGCGACAGCCGCCTTGTATTCCGCCGGACTCCCAATCGCGAGGTGCATAGAAACGGCGGCGGCGGCGTCAGGAAACGCGGCAATTGGGCGTAAATTAGCTACGGCGGCTCCTGCTCTCCGCGACGGGGTGGATATTTACACCGCTTTGACCAACACAGGCGCCCTAACATATATGGTGCAGGATATGGTCTCAACCGGCCAAATGACCGGCAACCTCGATGAGATGATGCAGAAAGTCGCGGAATACTATGAGGCCGAAGCCGACGCCTCAATGGGCAAATTGATGATTATCGTGCTTATTGGCACGCTGCTTGCCGCCGCCGCGCTGGCGGCGGTGATTTTGATAACCTTCTACATTAACTACCATAAAGCAGTAGGACTGTAGCCTCATGCGTTCCCAACGTGACT
>JAUSEB010000383.1 GCA_030650495.1 Armatimonadota bacterium
GCCGTCGCCTGCCAACTTATAGAAATATTGTATGTTGTTCTGTTGAGGCGAACACCTTATTCAGAGGAATACCACCTCCGCATGAGAACATTGCACTCTAAACCAACTTTGGTATTGACATAGGGAGTCCGAAACAACGGCCAACTCCCTCCCCTTTAGGGGTGGGGTCTTATTCTAACTCCTAACTTCTAACCCATCCCCCGCCCCTTGACATCTCCCTCCATCCGCCGCGACAATATATCCATCATGCCTGACAAGTTCGATTCCGACACTCTAAAAAGCTTGGTCTCGACGCATTTGCCTGTGGATTCGTCTGAGTTTCACTTCTGGCGAATACCGACTGGCAAGTTCAATTCAACATATACGATTGACGGCGCCGAGAGGCCGCTGATTTTGAGAATCGCCCCGCCGGATGACGCCGGTTTCGTCTTCTACGAACGCAATATGATGGCCCAGGAGCCGGAAATCCACAGCCTTATCCTAAGCCGCACGTCCGCTCCGGTTCCCGAAATACTCGTCTACGACAACAGCCGGTCCATCATCGACCGCGATTTTCTGATTATGGAAAAGCTCCCCGGAAGGCCGCTGAGCGATTTGGATGATGTTACGCCGGAGTTCTATAACCGCGTTCTGTTCCAGGTCGGGCAGTCTTTGCGCCGCATACACAGCATAACCGCCGGCAGTTACGGCTACCTCGGCGCGCATAAACCTATGAAGCCGCAGTTGGACTGGCTGGACGCGTTCTTCATAATGTGGAATTCGATGATAAACGACATCGTTGACTGTGGTTGCTACGACGACCAAGAGAGCGCATCGATGCGCAGGCTCCTGGACGACAATCTCCCGCATTTCACCCGCAAGACGCCCGCGATGCTACTGCACATGGATGTCTGGAGCCAGAACATACTGGTGGACGATCAGGGTAATCTTACCGGGCTTATAGACCTCGACCGGGCCTTATGGGGCGACCCTGAAATAGAATTCGCCGTGCTCGATTATTGCGGAATTTCAGAGCCTTCATTCTGGAGGGGATACGGAGAAAACCGGGACACATCCCCGGACGCGCAAATACGCACTTTATTCTACCTGCTGTACGAGATACAGAAATACATCGTCATCAGGCATTACCGAAGCAAGGATTCAGATGGCGCTCTTCGCTACAAGGCGCAAGTTATGCGGATGGCAAGCCAGCTAACATAAGTAGTATTTACATGTACACTTTGTAAACTATGTCGTGTTCCCGAACGTGGTTCTTAACCTTGACCCCCACGTTCTGGCCGCGATGCGCCTCCGGTATATCCAAGTGTTCGTACTGAAGGGACTCGACAGGCTGCACCAGGTCGGTTTTGTGCCCCTTAATATGGATTTCATCACCGACGCGCAGATCCTCGTCCTCTACCACAATTGCCGCCACGCCCAAGTGGTTGAAATAGTGCGTGACATGTCCGATCTGTTTTTCCATAGCATCCTCCCAAATCAACGTCAGCCCTATTTAATGTGTACCACTTATATTATTCCCATAAACCCCTATCAGGGCAGCATCAGCATTCCTATACTTCGGCTCGTTCTTGGGAGTGTTCAAAAACCGTAGCCTAGCCCCTTGTGGGCGTCATATTGCAGTCAACTTGAGCGTGAATTGACGGGCACAAGGCCCTAGGCTACAAGTATATGGGACTTTTTGAACACTCCCATTTTGAAGCCGAAGCCGAACTAAGTTACGTAACTTCGGCTCCAAAGAACGAGCCTAAGCATAAGAATCTCCCATTCATTGCAAGCTGTATAACTATTCTTTCGGCCTTTCTACATTGCTGTCCTCCAAAGCCAACCTTTGTGTATTTCCCTGATGCTGATTCATCAGTCTGTACGGAACAATACCTTTGCTATATACCAGCGGAGGTCTGATAATTGCGTTACACTCGATCCATTCTCTTCCTAACAGCGTTTGCAGTGTTGCTTTTAATCCCGACTATTGTATTTGCCCAAAGCTGGTCAAACGCGGCCACTGCCGGTTTAACCACGGTCAATTGGTTCCTTGAGGAGAACACATACACTTTCACTCTGACCAACAACTCCGGTTTTATAGGCGATAGTAGTCCGGGTTATGACTTGCTCGTGTGGTCGCTTCAGCCGTTCCAAATTCCGAAACCCACAAGTTGGACGGCGCCGGATGGATGGGAATGGAAATCGAGCGGCGGAAATCAAGCTTTCAACGCACCTTCCAATCGGAAGTATTATTCTCCACCGGCGGTTGCCCCAGGGGAATCAATGGTTTTCACTTATACCTTTGATCCGGCGGCTCCATTTGTTAATACGAATGGTTCTCAGCCCGAAGGAATTGCGTTCTTGGCGCATGTTGGAGCGGTCGAAAGCGCAGGGAGTGAGAATAACGGAATAACGGAATGGACTCCGAAGGAAGTCGAGGGGCTTGGGGCAAGCTGGTATGATGAGTCTGTCGTTATCAACACCAATGACACCACTCCAACGGTTCCCGAACCGTCCGGGACACTTGTTCTTGCATTTGGATCAGTTTGGATAATTACCTGCCTGGCAAGGTCTCGCGGGAGATTACTGACATCACCCTCACCCTAACCCTCTACCGTCAAGGGAGAGGGAATTTGTCGCCTTCGGCGCCAGCTTCGGCAGCAGGCTACCGAAGCAACAGATTACGAAAACCACTGAAGCGTATTTACAGCGTTTGCTAACAACTATCGGATAAAGTCGTAGCCTAGCCCTTTATGGGCGTAGAACGGGCACAAGGCCCTAGGCTACAGTAATAGTCCCTCAATCCGTAAAAAGGTCGGGGGAGCTGTCTTCGGAGTCCGGCGCAGACTCAGCCGGGCGCTCGGCCAAGTTTCCCAGAACGCAATCGGGCAGGCCTTTTAGAAGCGGCCTGTCGAACAGCCAATGCCGCTCGGTCCACAAATCCGACTCGGCAACACGACCATCGCCATGGTTGACCGCTTCGGTGAAGGTCTTTATTTTCGCGTCCAAATCCTCTACATAGTGCAGCGTCACCGACTCCAGGGATTTCGGGCGTTTTGGCGATCCGAACTCTTTTTCGCCGTGGTGGCTCAAGATCATGTGGGTCAATATCAGCCGCAGCAGAGGATGGAAATCACCGATCTTTCCTACGGCGGCGTCTACCGTCATCGCTCCGCTGACCAAATGGCCGACAAGATGGCCGGAGTCGGTATAGTGGATCGACCTGCTCCAGCAGAACTCGTCGATCTTGCCAACATCGTGCAGAATAGCCGCCGTAAGCAGCAAATCCCGATTGATTTCAGGGTAATGTCCGGCGACCATATCGCACATCTGCGCCACGGACAACGAATGCTCCAGCAATCCTCCGATATAAGCGTGATGTATTCTCATAGCGGCGGGAGCTGACGAGAACTTGGCGACAAACTCCTCATCGTTGAAGAAGTAATTCAACAGCGCTCTAAGTTGCGGATGCTCAACCGTGCTTATGATTCCCTTCAAATCGGAGATCATCTGAGGGATGTCTTTCGGCGTCCTCGGCAAAAAATCGGCGGGGTCTACCTTATCACAGCACTTGCGCACACCCTCAAGGACGATTTGGAGTTTATCTTTGTACTTGCTCACCACGCCGCGTATACTCACATAATCGTCCACGGCAAGCGACGAGCACATGGCGTCTGGAGCGTCCCACTTTATGGCGTCGATTGCTCCTGTGCGGTCAGACAGTTTGAGTCTTATAAACGTGGAGCCATCTTGCGTCTTGCCGACATTCTTGTTGCAAACAAGGAACACATCCTCGATGCGCACTCCATCACGGAGATTGTCTACGTAGAAATTCTTCATAAGCTGTTGGGGAACTCTCCGGACGCATTATAAGGGCGGCGGCTGAGCTTGTCAATGGAAATTTGTTGTCGGTTGACGGTTGTCGGTTGACGGTTATCAGTTGGGCTACGCTTGATGAATCCAATTCACTCCTCTATACTAAATTACGATGGGTAATGGGCGCGGGCTTTATGTTTGCCGGGGGATTATTTATCAGTGGATCTCGCACCGATACAATGGACCTATGGAGCTGTGGCGGCCTTTTTAGTGGGCGTGTCGAAGACGGGACTTCCGGGAGTGGGAATACTTTCGGTCCCGCTTCTGGCATGGGCATTCGGCGGGCTGCCGTCGGTTGGGATAATGCTGCCCATGTTGATCTGCGGAGATATCTTCGCGGTCGCATGGTACCGAAGGCACGCTCAGTGGGATAAGCTCATCGGATTATTGCCTTGGGTAGTCGGAGGGATGGCCGTAGGAGCAGGCGCGCTGTGGATGGTCGGCAAATCCACAAGCCGGAAAGACATTCTTGGGATAATCATCGGTATTATGACGCTGGCCATGCTCGCGCTGT
>JAUSEB010000395.1 GCA_030650495.1 Armatimonadota bacterium
GGCCTCTGGCGGGGAGCAAAGTCAATATGAAGGATGGCGGCAATTGGTCATCTACGGTAAAAAGTTCAACTGACGGAGCGCTTATTGACTACTGGTACGCCAAGCCGGTATCAATGCACTCGTTCGATGAGACTGTCGTTACCATTCGCGCAAAGCAGCATAATTTCTCATTCGCCGGGCGGGAAGTGGCGGACGGCAAACGCATATTCATACGCGATTATGGCGTGTTGCTTAAACCCGTCAAAGACGCAACGACTTACGCGGACGCGGTAGCGGCGTATCAGAAAGCGCAAAAGACCGTCTACCAGAAGGTCGCGGAACTCCCCGAGCAGAAGCTGGAACGAGCCTGGAGCGATATGCCGCAAAAGGGCAGGATTTATATGCCCGTGGCCGTCGAAGGCGGCAGACAGCATTTCCGTATTCGGAATGACGCAAACGTCCAGATTTCCAGCAACTGGCATAATAGAGTCAAGGGAGAGGATTCCGGCAAGTGCTTGTGGCCGGGACGGGAGCTATATATTAACTTTGGTATACCGCGCGATAATGGAGCCACGACCGGCGCTTCGATAGAAGATGGAAATATGCCTATTGTAACGACTTGGTATGAAAGAGACGGTGTGCGCTACACGGAGGACGCCTTCGCTACGACTTTGGTTGGAAAACTGCCAAAGGAAGGCCGGGTCCGCGCGGAAGAACCGCAGGTTTTGATGCTGAGGTTCCGGCTGACTAACTTCGGAGACAAGCCCGCGAAAATCACAATCCCGATAGATGTCAAGGCTAATAAAGCTGAAGAATTGGTCTTACGAGACGGTTTGATTTACGGCAAGATGGAACAGGGCGAAGCTCTCCGAATGTATGTTAATGCAAACGGCGCCGCCAGTTTAACCGCCAATGGAACACAGGTTAATTGCGAAATCGGCGTTCCCTCCAAAGAGACGCGCGAGTTCTTCATAAATATGGCGTTCCAGACGCTCAGCGCGCCCGCGGAGATAGAGCAGCTCAAGAGTCTGGACTACACTAAGCAGCACGATATGATAGCATCCTATTGGCGCAAGAGGATAGCGCAGGGCTGCCAAATCGTTACGCCGGAGCCGATGCTTAATGACTTCTATTCCGCGAATATTACCCACCAACTTATCAACACCGAGAATGAGGTTGGCACGACCGAGAGGGCAATGCCTAAAGTCGGGACTTTTTATTACGGCGTTTATTGCAACGAGTCGGTGATGATGCTCAGCGAGATTGACCGCCGTGGGTTTCACGATGTCGCCCAAAAGGCTTATGAGACATGGCTGCATTACCA
>JAUSEB010000412.1 GCA_030650495.1 Armatimonadota bacterium
GCCGTATTTACAAGCACAGCGGATGCGCCCATCTCCATCGCTTCAGCGGCCTCCGACGGCCTGCCGATACCGGCGTCTACGATGATGGGCAGTGGGATTTCTTCAATAAGAATGCGGATAAGCTCTTTGGTTTTCAGCCCCCGATTTGCGCCGATGGGGGAACCAAGCGGCATAACCGCCGCCGCCCCGGCTTCGGCAAGCCGTCTGGCGGCCATCAGGTCGGGACTCATATAGGGCAGCACGACAAAGCCTTCCGCCGCAAGTATCTCGGTGGCTTTGATGGTCTCAAAGTTATCCGGCAATAAGTAGCGGTTATCGGAAATGACTTCGATTTTAACCCAGTCGCCGCAGCCCGCGGCCCGTGCCAGCCGGGCGATACGCACCGCTTCCTCGGCATTCCGGGCGCCGGAGGTATTGGGCATAAGCACGCAATCCTTTGGGATATAGGTTAAGATGTTTTCCTCGGCGTAAGCGGCATCCACCCGCCGCACCGCTACGGTGACGACCTGCGCCCCGGAGGCTGCCACCACATCGGGAATTATCTTATTGGACGAATATTTACCGGAGCCAAGAAAAAGACGGCTGGTAAGCTCCCTACCGCCGATTTTCAGCGTATCTACCATAACATCAGCCTCCTCCCATAAAGGTGACGATCTCCACTTGATCCTCGGCCGCCAGCGCCAACCGCGACCACTTTTCTTTTGGCAGGATGACCAGGTTATGCTCCACCACTACCGTATCGGGATTAAGTCCTTTTTCGGCCAATAGAGCCGCCACCGTCAATTGCTCGGCAACTTCGGTTTCCTTGCCGTTCACGTAAACGCGCACTTCAACACCCTCCCGCATTAAACAAACAAAGCACACCCGCGCTCAGGTGTGCTTTTAATTACCTTCCTACGCGGGCATTATCCCGATCAGGTTAAGAGGTCAGGCGCTTATAGCCCATTCTCAGCCCATAACATGAGCTCCCTCGCGTATATTATCCGGTTCACAGACTATCTTATTATTATAATAATATAGTCGATCAGAGTAAGCGTCAAACGAAATTTATCTTACGCCATTTATTTGGTCTCCAATTAACTCATCACCTCGGCTGGAGTGGTTGTTTTTTGACGCCCATTACCTCCAAACGCTCGGTTGATATGGTTGCCAAATTGAGTCTTCGTGTGTTCCAACGCCAGATATACCGCCGGCAACACGAGCAGCGTGAACAACGTGGATGTCACCAGCCCGCCGACCATGACAATAGCCAGTGGCTTCTCTATCTCAGCGCCCACTCCTCTGCTCAAGAGTATGGGTAGAAGCCCGAGAGCGGCGCAAGAGGCGGTCATCAGCTTCGGACGAAGACGCTGGACACTCGCCAGTCGGATGGCCTGTTCCTTAGTGTGTCCCTCGGCTATGAAGTCACTGGTTTGGGTTAGCAGCACGAGGCTGTTTTGGACCGCAATGCCGAAGAGCGCAATGAAGCCGACCGCGGAGGAAACGTTGAGACTTTCGCCGGTAATCAGGAGCGACGCTACTCCTCCTATGAAAGCGCTTGGCACGGTTGCCAGTATTATGCCTGCGTGTGAAGCTGACCTTAACGCAACGAAAAGGAGCATGAACACGATTGTTAGCGCAATACCGGTCGCCAACAACAGCGACTTCATCGCCCGCTGCTGGTTCTGGAACTGGCCGCCGAACACAACGAAGTAGTCCGCAGGCAGTTTCACGTTTCGCAGCCCCTTCTTGATGTCCGACACCACGCTGCCAAGGTCTCGGCCCTGGATGCTTGCGTCTATGCTGAACCGGCGGTTCATTGCCTCGCGCCAGATGACATTCGGCCCCTCCGATAGGGTGACACGGGCCACCTGCGATAGCGGTACCTGGAAACCTGAAGGCGTATCTACCATCAAGTTGGCGATAGACTCAGGATCACCGCGCATGGCGTCCGGGAACCTTACGAATACCCCGTAGCTGCGCTGGTTCTTCCAGACCTGTGTAAGCTCCTCGCCGCCAACCGCCAGCCGCACTATCTCGGATATCTGTCCCACGGACACGCCGTAGCGGGCTGCTGCCTGCCGGTCGATCTGTATCTGGAGCTGAGGAATACCTGCTGCCTGGTCCATTTTGACATCGGCAATGCCTGGCGTCCTGCGCATGATCTCCTCAATCTGCTTGCCTTTTTGCGCAAGAACTTGAATGTCGGGGCCAAAGAGCTTTACCTGCAGCGGAGCGGGAGTTCCTTCTAGGCTCTCATCAATCTTCATCTGAAGCGGTTGGGTGAACGCCGCGGCTACTCCTGGGATATGTTCCACCTGCTCTCGAACCCCAGCAAGAATATCGTCGGTCGATTTTGTAAGCTGGTTTCTTGGTTTCAGGTTGACAATAATCTCGCCGGAGTTCACCGGTAGCACACAGCCTATTACCCTTTCGGGACGGCCGTTGCGCCTTATGACGTCCGCGATGTTGGGGTTCGTTGTCAGTATCTCCTCGATTTGGCCTGTAATGCGGTTGTTCTCCTCAAGCGAGGTCTCCGCAGGCGTGACTGTGGATATGACCCAAGAGCCTTCATCGAGTTTTGGCATGAAGTCCCTTCCGACGGCAAGCAGTCCAAACGCGGTTGGAATCAACAAGCCGAAAGCGATCCCGATGACAGCCCAGCGATGATGAAGCGCATATTCCAGCGCGGGCACATAACCTCGCTTTATCCAGGTCACGAATTTTACTTCGCCTTCGGTTTCATCGCCGTCTTTCGGATGTAGGAAGCGGGTCGCCAGAACAGGAGTAACCGTCAGTGACAACACGAGCGCCACGAGCATTGCGGCAGCTACAGTAATCGCGAGTGGCCTAAAAAGAAGCCCCTCGATTCCGTCCATCAAAAATAGGGGCAGGAACACGGCTATGATGATAAACGTGGCAAATGCTATAGGGCGTCCAACTTCCATAGCAGCTTTGTGAGCCACATGCTCCTTCACCTCTGGATCATCAAGGTTTCCACGGCTTTTGTGGAAGCGGTGATAGATGTTCTCGACCATGATGATTGAGGCATCCACCATAATACCGACCGCGATAGCAAGCCCGCCGAGCGTCATTGTGTTAAGGCCGATTCCCATCCGGCGCATGAGGATTCCGGCAATTATTACCGAAAGCGGCAGTGAAGCGGCGACAATGAGCGTGCTTCGGAAATGTCCCAAAAATACCAGAAGCACTAGTATGACAAGCACAGCTCCAACAAGGATGGCTCGCGTTACGCTGGAAAGTGAATGCTCGATCAAGTGCGTCTGGTCGTAGTAAGGTACAAGACGCACGCCTTTGGGCAGCGTCGTCCGCATGTCCTCGATAGCCTTTTCGATACCTTCGACAACCTTGACCGTATCCGCGTTTGGCTGTTTTATAACCAAAGCAACGACCGTTTCTTTACCATTCCTGCTTGCAATCCCTCGACGTATGGCTGTGCTTTCCTGAACATCAGCTACGTCTCGCAGGAAAAGAGGAACGCCGCCGCGCTCGGTAACAACGGTATCCTTGATGTCGTCGACGGAGTTGAAGCGGCCAATGCCTCGCACAGTGTACTCAGTTGGACCCGTACTGATAAACCCACCGGCGGCATTCTCGTTGCCGCTTTTGACCGCCTCCTCGACATCGGCAAGCTTCACGCCGTATGATCGCAACTTGTTCGGATCGATTGTTACGCGATACTGGCGCATCCGACCACCCATATTGAGTACTTCAGCTACTCCCGGTACGGTAAGCAGGTTATAACGCACCTGCCATTCGGCTATCTCGCGCATTTCCGTCGGCGGAAGATTCCCCTCGATGGCAAGCTCGTAGACTTCAGCCATGCGAGTGGTTGCGCTGCTCAATGTAGGAGGCTCGGTTCCAGGAGGAAGCTGCCCCGCAACCTGGGACATACGCTCGGTTACGAACTGCCTGGCTCGCCAGAACTCGGTCTCTATGTCGAACTCGACTACAACCGAAGATAGACCTTGCGTGGTCTGAGATCGGATTCGTCTCACGCCGGGCAGCCCATTCATTGCGGACTCCATTGGCCGCGTAATCATCATCTCGATCTCTTCAGCGGCCATCGCTTCATTTTCGGCAACTATGGTGAAGACAGGGATCGTGATGTCGGGGTAGACGTTCCTCGGCATCTGCTGGTATGCCGTAATGCCGAAAACGAGGGCAAGGCCGACCATCATGACGACTATCGCCTTCTGTTTGAAGGACGAGTGGATTATCCTGTCTATGAGACTTCCGTGACTTGTTTCCATATCATCCTCCTATTCCTCGTCCGCGCATCCGGCTTCCAATTTACCGGAACCCAACGCGGTTTTGAGTTGGTAAGCGCCGACAGTCACAACTTCCGTCCCCGGCTCAAGGCCGCTCAGAATCTCCACCTTGTCCCCGTGGACTGGGCCGGTGGTGATAACCAACTTGTCATAGTTGCCGCAGACACTCTTGCCGGCCTCGATGTCTTCTTTACAGTCCATGCAGGGGGTGAAGACGATTTTCTTGCCGTCATCGTCCAGAACAGCCTGTTTGGGAATAAACACGCAGTTCCCACGTTTGCCGGTGATAAGTAATATCCTGGCGAACATCTCCCCTCTGAGAAGACCACTGGAGTTCGGGACCACACACCGGACTTTGGCCGTTCGCGACTCGGAGCTTAGAATGTCGCTTATTGAGTCAATTCTGCCGCTGAAAACACGATCAGGGTAAGCGTCAACCCGGATTTCCGCAATCTGATCTTTGCGTACTTTCGCTATATCTTTTTCATAGACATCGGCCTCAACCCAGACCTGAGATTGGTTTGCCACCGTGAACAGCGTATCGGATGGAGTCGCCATCTCGCCGATGTTTGTGTTTCGTGAGATGATTTGCCCGGTAATCGGCGATACTATAGCAATTGTTTCTCCAGAACCGCCGGGACTTGCGCCGAGAACTCTGATTCCGTCAGCGGCGGCTTGCACCTCGACTTGCGCGCTTGCTACTTCGGACTTTGCCGATTGCACTGCCCGCATGTCCATAACCCGGCCTTTGTAGACTTTCTCTTCCCTGGCAAGGTATTGCTTGGCGATTTCGGTTTTCGCATCGGCTTTCTGGATTCGCGCCTCGGCCTGACCGACTTTCGATTTTGCCGCGTCAACGGCTGCCGAATCTTTCTTGACGTCCGCCTCAGCGGTCTCTAAATCCTGTTTAGACACGATCTTGCCTGCATAGAGTTCTCTTGCTCTCTGAAGCCTTGCCTTGCACTGCACAAGTTCACTTTCCGCTTGAGTAAGCTCGCTCTTCGCCTGCGAAAGCTCGCTCTTTGCATCCGCAAGTTCTCCTTGAGTGGTCAGACTTTCAGCGCGAGCTTCTTCCACCGGTCTGACGCTGACGGCGCCCAACCTGGCAATCTCCATCTCGCGCTGAAGGTTCTTCCGCGCGGCGGATAGCGTCGCGAGCGCTTTGCGATACTGGGCGCGAGCTTCGGCAAGCTCAACGCTGGAGATCACCGCCAGAACTTGCCCGCGATTAACAGTGTCGCCTACCGTGCCGCGAGCGGCAACTATCTTGCCTTCAATCCTTGGACTGATCTTCACCAATCTATCAGGCGGGACTATCACTTTGCCGGTAACCGTGAGGGTATCCCATCCCGTTCCAACCGCGGCCTTGGCAAACTGAATGCCGGATATCTTGACGCCCTCGCTTCCATGATCGTCCGCGTCGGCGTGTCCGGCCTCTATATGTTCGCCGGCGAACTTGCCTTTCATCAGAGTGTATGTAATCCCAGCCGAGGCCAGGACAGCTATAATCATAAGCACAGCTATCTTTGTTTTCATTTCCTTACCTCCGTTATGCCGGCGTTTGCCGCGCCACTGGCCCACTCAAGCTGGGCGATTGACTTTGCGTGATTGGCAAGCGCCGAGTAGTAGGCAGTCTTGGCGCTTCTTAGAGTCCTCTGAGCCTCCAACACCTCCAGGTAACCTGTTGCGCCTTTCTCATAACCGATCCGGGCCATATCCGCGAGTTCTTCCGACTTCTCAAGAATCCCGCCCTGGTATTCCCGCACCACTTGCGACGACGTATTTACCAGTTGTATGGATTGCTCCACATCGAGCGAGACGGAGTTTTTTACCGCCTCCAGTTGTTTTTCCTGGCTTCGCGCGGCGGACTCCGCCCGCTTTACATCCGACTTAATCGACCCCCAGTCCAGAACCGGAAGCAATAAGGCCAACGCCAAACCGCCGTCGCTGCCTGGATCAAATGTCTCTTTTCTTGCTTGTATGGCGAGGTCGGGCGCTCGACGCAACTTAGCGGCTCTTATCTCGGTTCGAGCAGCCGCGACCTGGGCAGTGGCCGCCGATACTTCAGGCCTGCTGGTCAAAGCCGAGGCAAGAATAGCGTTCCTGTCAAGAGTCACATCGGAGAAAATGAGCGGGCCGGTCGCGGCGAAATCAGTGTCCATGGGCCGGTTCAACAGCGCGTTCATTGATGCCTTTGCCTGCGCAAGCTCCAACTTCGCTTGCGCCAGTTCCTGCCGCGCTCCGGCAAGCTCTACCTCGGTCTTTATGAGTTGTGAACCCGGGACTGTCCCAACATCCAGTTGCTTTTGAACCGCCGCGTTGAGCGATTCAAGGTAGGCGATGTTCTCTTGATTCAGCTTGACAAACTCCTGAGCGCGGGCAACGTCCCAATAGGACTGGTTTACCCGAAGGACTATATCCCGCCTGGTGGATGCCGCGTCAAATCCGGCGGCGGCAGCCTCATTCAAGGCGATTCTACCTCGTACTCTTCTGGAGCCGTTTAGCTCCAACGGCTGCGAAAAGAGTACGGCCGAGTCTGCCCCGGCGTCTCCAATTATGCTCGGCGCTACGCTAATTTCGGGATTGGTTAATGCTCTCGCTCCCCGTGCCGCATGTTTTGCCGCGTCAGCGGAAAGCTGGTCGGCGGCAATGGTTGGATTATTCTTTAAGGCTAATTCAACAGCCTGATTGAGTGACAATTCTTCCGCCGCAACCGTGGTAATAAGCAGCGTACAGCAGAGAAGCATCATTGCCACCCAACGAAAAGGGCGTCTTATGACCATATTCATTCCTCGCGTATTAGGTTATTGCTTAGTGTCTGGAAACAGGGAAAAACAGACGCGCGAAAAAGCGCGTCTCCTGCGATAACAGGAATGCTGGTTGGAGTTACGCCTTAGCCCTTGGGGGTTGGAACACATTTTCGGGAGAGATAAATGGGATTTGGGAATTGTGGTTAAACGAATAGCCGTGGCCGTTGAAGTCAAAGCCGACTACGTACGCCTCGCTTATCATAGCGTGAGCGCAAATGTGACAGCACTGGTCACTATCACAATCACCGTGGCAATCCACCATTACCGCGTTACATGCCAATAACAGCAGGATAACCACTATTAACTTCGTCAATCTATTCGCACTCATCATTAATGATTATAGCATATTCCGTGGCGAAAAGTAGGGTTCAGGTGACTAGCAGCCAACAGATAAAGTCGATTCCTGTGTAGCCCAGGGCCTTGTGCCCTGTCCGATTGAGCGTGGCTTCCGGCAAATTTGCCGCCCACAAGGGGCGGGGCTACGTTGATTATGGACTTTATCCGATCCCTGCTAGTTGATGGTCGGGGCGGCGAGATTTGAACTCGCGACCTCGTGTTCCCAAAACACGCGCGCTGACCAAGCTGCGCTACGCCCCGAACTGGTCTGAAGGTAAAAGAGAGGACATTTACCTGCGAAATTATAACCCGAACCGCCCTTACAGTCAAGCAAAAACAGTCGTTAGTCGATAGTCGGTGGTCGTTAGTAGGATGTCTTCGACTCTCTACAAAGCTTGATTTCTTACCTCCACTGTATGGTATTCTGGTTTGGTGTTGCGCACAGTATGACAAGTTCCAGAGGATGTAATGGCAGTTCGGAAGGGACAGGTGACTTGGACGTCCTGTCACCTGTCCTATTAGCTGTCAGCCAACAATTATGCCTCAAGGTGTTTTACCTGGAGGCATAGTAACTCGGGAACAAGATTCCCGAAACACCGAAGGCATAGTAATTGCAGACCTATTCCACGCCGCCGTGGTTGCGCAAGACTTCCGCGACTTTGGTCTTACTTTGTTCGACGGCGTATTTAAGAGGAGTATCGCCGTTGTTATCTTTTGGATTCACGTCGGCTCCACGAGCGATAAGGGCTTCCGCAGCTTTGGCGCAATCGTTCTTTGCCGCATAGTGCAGCGCGGTCTCGTTGAAGCCATTTCTGGCGCTGATACTCACGCCCTTATCGAGGAAGAAATCAACCATCTCTTTAACATCCCACCATGCTGCCCAGAACAACGGCGTGGCCCCGTCTTTATCTAATGTGTTCAACTGCGCTCCTTTGGACAATAGCCACTCTGCCTTTTCCTTCTTCATAGTGCGGCACAACGGCGTCGCCTGCCAGTTGTCCCTTATGTTTACGTCCGCCCCTTTGCTTAGGTAGAGATCACAGACCTCCACCACTTGATTGTAGCTAATTGGAAACGCGCCGTCTTCATTCCTTGCGTCAATACGAAGCCCTTTATCTATGAGAAATTCAGCGACTTCTTTGTTTCCCACAGAGAAAAGCGCCGTGTCTTCGTAATCATCCTTTGCGTAAAGATTGGCTCCTTTGTCCAATAGGAATTGCGCGATCTCGCGACTGCGTGTATAGAAGAGTGGTGTTTCTCCATCACTATCTCTCATATTGACATCCGCGCCCTTATCCAGCAGCATTTTAGCTACCTCAATGCTATCGGCGTCGAAGATGGGAGTCTGCCCGTCTTTGGCTTTCGCGTTCACGTCGGCGCCTTTACTCAGCAGCAGATTCACAATATCCTTCCGGTCCCAATACACCGCTTGGAACAATGGAGTCACGCTATTGTTGTCCTTTACATCAACGCCTAGACCGGCTTCGATCAACGCCTCGGCTACTCCAATGTCCCAAGTGTTGTGTAAAGCTGTTCGGCCAAGCGTGCTGTTGCTTGCGTTTATATTCGCGCCTTTTGAAATGAGAAGTTGCGCCGTTTCCTTGCTGCTTGCGCTCAACAATGGCGTGTTGTCGTACTTGTCTTTCGCTTCCAAATCCGCGCCTTTGGCTATCAACAACTCCGCGAGTTTCGTCTGCCCGTAGGCCACCGCCTGATGCAGGGGCGTTTCCTCGGTGTCATTTCTCTGATTGACATCCGCTCCCTTGGCTATCAATATCGCGGCTACATCGCTGTTGTCTTTTCCATTTATTGAGCCTGCCAAGCCGAGATCGTGCAGAATAGAATGGCCCAGACTGCCTTTTTCATTCGGATCGGCTCCGCTGTCCAGCAGCAATTGCGTGACTTCTTTGGAACCCCACAAAGCATTGTAGCGTAGGGGTGTGTAATCATCGACCTTCGCGTTTATATCGGCGCCTTTGGAAATCAGCGCCTTGGCGACTTCCAGAGTTACAGTCCTGAGAAGCGGCGTCTTGCCCTGGCTGTTCTTTGCGTTTACGTCGGCTCCCTTGGAAATCAAGTAATCCGTTATGTCTTTGCTCTCGACAAAATGCAGCGCTGTATCGCCGGACTTATCGACTGCCTTGACATTGGCTCCTTTTGCTACGAGCATCTTTGCCAAATCGTTGTGTTTGCTTTTGATTGCCGTCAAGAACGGAGTTTTGTCCGACCTGTCCTTTGCATCGACGACGGCGCCTTTTGCAAGCAGCAGCTTTGTAACTTCCCTGGCGTCACCCATCGCGGCCCAATGCAGGAGAGTCCAATCCTCCCCACGCTTAGCTTTTAACAAACTCTTATCCTTTGCAAGATAAGCAGTGACCTTGGGAGCCATATCCAGCGCCGCAGCCGCGAAAGCGTCCAACGTCGCGCCTTTACTGATGAGAAACTGGGCTACAAGCTTCTGCTTGCTCTTTGCGGCGATATGCAACGGAGTAAGCAGGTTATTATCTTTTGCGTTAATTGTAGCCCCTTTTGCTATGAGCAGCGCGGCCAGCTCTTTGTTCTTGTTCCCGGCAGCTTCGTGAAGAGGCGTTTGGCCGTAATTATCCTTAAAATTTACCTTGGCGCCTTTGGCGATCAGCAACTCCGCGACATCCTTCCGGCCTTTCGATATCGCTTCATGCAGCGGTGTGTCGCCAAAAGCTTTACATACCGAGTTAACATCCATGCCCTTTTCGATTAAGTAAGCGGCCATTTCCTTTGTAGTCGCCCGATATAATAAAGAAGCGCCTGAATAGTCCCGCGCGCTTATCGCCGTTGGGTAGGCGGCCAGAAGCTCCTTCGCTTTCGCCAAGTTGTTCTTTCTTACCGCATCGAAAACATCATTAGCCTTCTCCTGACCTTCGATGTGTTTTCGGAGCAAATCACTAACTTCGTTATAACCGCGTTCCTTTGCCAAATCCTGAGGAGTTTTACCATCGTTGTCTTTGGCTTTTGCGTCCGCTCCTTTTAATAAGAGCGTTTTAATAACGTCCTGATGGCCGAACCAGACCGCGTGATTCAATGCTGTCCAGCCCCGGTTATCCTTGGAGTTTGCGTCCGCGCCCTTGGCCAAGAGCAAGCCAACCATCTCTCTTTGGTACTCTTTTGCCGCGTCATGCAGCGGGTCGCAGCCCTGGTTGTCCTTCGCGGTGACACTCGCGCCCGATGCGATCAGCGCCAAAACGATGTCTTTTTGGCCCGAGCCGGCCGCCCAATGCAGCGGAGTCTTACCTTCATCATCCGCGGAGTTGGCCAGCTTGGGGTCGGCTTTAAGAAGCTGCTTGACCTTCTGCGGCGAGATCTCCCCCGCGCCCGCGGCGTTGTGTATCTCACCCGCCTGTACAAATCCCACGGCAAACAACATTGCAAGCGCCAAACCGGCAATAGCAGTTGGTGTTTTCTTCCTCACGACAACCACCTCCCAAAGTATTGGCCAATCATAACATAGCTGAGCGTTTCTGTCAGTTGCTTATCGATAGTGGGCGTATCCCGATTTCAAGGGAAGATATAAGTGAATAGTGATTAGTGGCTTTTGAATACTAACCACTAATCACAAACCACTATTCACTCTCTTTCGTGGTCTAGTGATAAGAGATCTATTTCTGCCTTTATCCTGCTTTGCAAGATATAGGCGAGTTAGTTGATAAACAAAGTAGAGAAATCTAGTATTTTTACCAGTTGACGCCCGCCATGCTGCAAGCTATACTGTGACATTATCATTAAGTAGACCTTAAGGAGATTTGAACGAATCGGAGCGCAGGCTAAGCTGGCGAAAGCCCGGTTGCGTTCCGAATCAAAAGAGGAAGAGGAGAGTTGGGCGTCTGGCGGCTTTTTTTCTGAACAACCATTTTAGGAGGAAAAGGGAATGTGGAAGGTTTTTGCGATCGTAATGATTTTCATCTTGTACGCGCTGTGCGGCGTAACCGCGGCCTCGGCGGGGGACATGATGCTCTTTGTGTCGGACCGATTCGAGACAGGTAACTTCGACATTTGCGCAATAGACGTGGACACGAAGGTCGTCACAAGGGTGACCAAACATTCGGCGATAGACAACCACCCCGATCTTTATGTTGATGATCTCGGTAACAAGAAGATAGTCTTCAGCTCCACCCGCAAGGAAGCCAACAAGCTCGGCGACCCGGTGACGAATCCCGAAGGCGATTTCGAGATATTCGTCGCAACCTGGGACGGAGTGAAAGTAGTAGATGACCCTGTTGACCCCGGAGGAAACGTCGTGCAGCTTACCTCGAATGGCCTCCTGGGCGGTGTGAACGAAGTCCCCGACAGGCATCCGCATTTCAACCACGATGGGACCAAGATCATCTACAGCGCCAAGTACGAGTGCGTATTGACGGAGGAGAGAACCGTTGCCAGCCAGTGCAGCGTACCCGTAACAGTAATCCCCGCGAACCCGTGTGGGCAAAACTGTGAAGGGCTGCGGGTAATGGACGCCCAGGACCTGAACGTGGACCAAGTGGGCGACAACCTGATCAGCATAACCAGCAACGTCCTCAGCGCCGCGAACTCGGTCGTGTGGCCATACAGAGCTCCCACGGAAGCGCGTTACGTGGGCCATCCGTCCTTTTCGCATG
>JAUSEB010000145.1 GCA_030650495.1 Armatimonadota bacterium
GCCAGGCCGTGCGCCTGCCCAAGGAATACCGCTTCAAGGGCGACCGGGTCGTTATCAAGAAGATCGGCAACGCCGTCGTCCTGCTCCCGCTCGACAATCCGTGGCAGGTCTTGGAAGAAGGCCTCGGGCGATTTGCCGCCGACTTCATGCCTCACCGGTGTCAGCCCAGGAAACAACAACGCCGGGAAAAGTTCTTTGAATGAAAGACCTGCTGGATAGGGACGTCTGCATTTATCTCATCAATAAACGGCCGTCCTCGGTTCTTGAAAAGCTTCATGCCTGCCGGGCGGGTGATGTCGGCGTCTCCGCCGTTACGGTCGCTGAACTGCGTTACGGCGCCTCCAAAAGCCAGCGCTCAGGACAAAACCATGAAGCGCTTGACTTGTTCCTGGCGCCGCTTGAAATGATGGCGTTCGATGAAAGCGCCGCTATCGCGTATGGCGAAATTCGCGCGCAACTGGAAAAGGCAGGCGAACCCATCGGCCCGCTCGATATGCTGATTGCCGGCCAAGCCAAAAGCCTTAATGTCGTGCTCGTGACGAATAACGTCCGGGAATTCAAGAAAGTGAAGGGGTTGAAAATCGAGGCATGGTCGTAGCCTCGCTACCATGAAAATCGAACACAACCTGTTCGATTTTCATGGTATGCACCGTGGTGAACAGCTTGGTTGCAGATTGCAGTCACCCTGGTCCAGACTGTCAGGGCGATCAGCGAGGAGTCCGACATGGCAACCCTTCACGTACGCAACGTCCCTGACAAACTCTACAAGCGCATCCATAAGCTCGCGAAAAAAGAAAATCGTTCGGTAACGGCCGAAGTCATCCAGCTTTTGATTGATGGAATCCAGGCGCGCGAAACCCGCCGAGCTGTGGTGGACATTATTGATCGCATCCGGCGACAGTCACAAAAGATCGAACTTCCCCGCGGCTGGACGGATTCGGTCGAGCTGATTCGTGAAGATCGAAAATTGTAAGCTTATATGCTTACATAAATATTTAGATGGTAAGTATATATATTTACTATTTACAGCATTGATAAAGGTCCGCGAGCCGAACGTGCGCGCGATTCGTCGCAAATAATTAATAAAAGGGGACGGGGGATTTTTGATCACTCAGTCTTCTCTCTCTCGAAATTAAGCTAATTAAAGAGGCCAGGTTCGATCCATTCTTTGTACTAGCTGAGCAGTCCCGGTTCAGTGAATAATTCACGCCGACAGTCAGGAGCCATTGTTCTTGGGTCCTGATTCCTTGAGTGATGCTTGGTTCTCAAACAGGAGGAGTTCAATGTCTCAG
>JAUSEB010000421.1 GCA_030650495.1 Armatimonadota bacterium
TTCAGGTCTACATCTGCGCCAATGGCGGTTAGGTTGATTGTCCCCGCAGGATAATAATTCAGATAGTTTGGAAAACAGGCAAAATGTCCCGCCCTATACGTCACCGTAAGCGTTCCCGCGCCAGACATGATAACCGCGTTCGCCTGCGCCGCAAAATATCCACCCGTGACGGTTATTGTGGACGGTCTGGCGGAAGCGTATTCGGCTGAATCGACCGCGATAAACTGAGCGCCACGCGCATCCACATTTAATGTTGCCGTGCCCGTATGCGCGTGACTAACTGACCCGTGTTCAACTTGAAACGTAATGCCTGTGGCTGATATTGTTTGGAGACCGCTTGAATGGCTTGCTGTCGCATATTGGTAAGCTGTAATATTTGCACCGGCTAGTGCAGAGCCACTTCCCGTAGCAGCAGCCACAGCAGTTTCAAAACTAGCGTTTATTGCTGTGATATTCATGCCCGTAAACGCCAAAGCGCCTGTAGCGTTCATATTTAATAGTGATTGGCTAGCCATAGCCGCCGCAGGCCGTATATTTAATACGTTTCCACCAGGGGACACATTTATTCCGACCCCGCCGTTCGTGGTATCGACTACGAACACATCGCCAGCGTCCGCGTCTTTGCGAACCAAGAACGCTTCAGTAGCGGTTTTCTGAATAATAGCCGCCGTGTCTGACTGCGCCCCACGCGCCATAACTGTTGCCCATGTGTCAGCCTCAGCGGTCAGGTATACGGCGGTGTCCCAACTCAAGACGCTTGGGTCTGCTGAACTACCCTTCAAGAAGGATGCGCCAGTAGGCCGCGCTGTTGGCAAGACGTAAGCTGCGTTAGCTGTCTGCGTCCCAGCCGTAAACGTGGAGTAGAAGGCGTTTGCGCCTGCGCTGAACATCTTGATGACGCCAGCCACATTAGTGGCGTCGTCCTTGCCAAGCGTTATCCCCGCCGCGTTCTGAAAATCGTTTGTCCCAGTCCATGCGTTATTCGCGGCAATCAGTGTAGAGTTGAGATAGTTAGCCTCAGTGACGGCGCTAAGAACCCCTGCCGCGCCTTTTATAAGACCGGAAAGAGCGCCAACCGACAATCCAGCAAACGCAGGTGAGTCAGTAGTGGTCAACCCGGCAACCGCCGCCTGGTTCAGCGTCGCTAAAACCCCATCGCCGCGAAGATACTTAGAGATTGACCCTCCCGTAAACGTATGCTCCGTTATATCGTGAGTTCCAGCCACGGGAGCCGACCCAGCCGACTGGCCGATACTGTAGGCATACGCGCCGTTTGGCTGGTTATTCAGATAAGCTATCCCGACCATCTTGCCGACTTCCGGGCTAAACCCATCAGCAAGCGGAATCGACATATATTGCGGAGTTCCGTCAGGCAAGACGGCGCCGGTGTTTATCTCCACCTCTCCTCCGCTGACCGATATAACGGTTCCAGTGGCGGAGAGCCGGTCTTCCCTTCTTTTGCGCGGATTTGAAACCTGAATATCGCTCAGGAAATTTTTGTCCCTTAGAGTTCCCATTTACGGCCACACTCCCGAAGCCACATTTGAATACAACGGGCTTCCAAAGTGATAATGCGTGTCGTTTATCACGACTTCAGTGATAGCGACTCTCCACCTGTAAGTCGTGGAACTCACAAGGTCGGACTTCTTGTAGCTGGAATAGTAATGCTCCACTATCGAGTTAGCAGGAGTGAGTTTTGCATGTTCGCCTGCGACCACGGGAGGATTAGCCGTCTCTGGGCCAAACAGCGTCACCACGATATAGTCGGGGTCTACAACAAGGCTCGGAGTCCAGCTAAGGTCAGCCGCTACGCTGGGATCGTTGTCCGTTAGCGCCACGGCAAGCCCTGTTATCCCCCAAGTGCCTGCTTCGCTTCCAGAATTCCCGGCGCCGGCCAAACATCTTACAATCGCCGACCTCTCACTTAAAATACCGGCGAGATTGACAGCCCTGACGTAAAACCAGTAAGCAGTCCCGTTGACCAGCCCGGTTATCGTATCGGTCGGAGAAGCAACAATCGTGCGCCGCTCTCGTTTCAGAAATGCCACCGAATCCCAAACGTCCGGGTCATCGCCGCTTGCCCAGTATACGTAATACCCTGCTATATCGGCCTCTGGACTCACAGTCCACCCGACCGTTATCTGGCCTGAAGCGCCGGTTCCAATAACATTCGCAACCGGTGTAGGCTGAGAACCGAAATACTTCTTCAAGATAAGGCTTGCGGTATAATCGCCGTCGCCGGACGCTACCATTGAAGTGTCGTACTGCATATTGGCCCAAAGTTCTTCTTTGGTCAGGCAAGCCCGTATCGGCTCATGAAAAGTCATTATCCTATATGGACGGTCAACGTCGAAATCGCCGCGGCTCTCCGCTTCGAGCGTCCTGCCGGCATAAGCGAAGTCTCTTAACAACGCTCGTCCGAGTTTATCGGACAACTCAGCCGTTCTGCATAGCGGCTCTATGATCTTGGCATACCGTATGCCGTACCGATCTATCGAAGCCAAGTGTATATACAGCCTCGGAACCTGCTTGTTTCCCTTCTCGACTCCGACTACAGTAATGGCGTTCCTGATGTCCTTATCGCTTCGCCTTCGTATCGCGGTAGAGCGTTTCCCCCATCTGACGCCAAAGTAATTCTGATAGTCGCTTGCGGTCAGCCTGTTATACTCAGGCTCCCAAAACTGCCGCACTCCATCGCCGTCACAGTCATAGACCCATCCAACCAGCTTGGCAAGTTCATTTATGTAATCGAGTATTGTCCCCTGCTTGCCCTGCCACTTAGGTATCGTGAACCCGCTTAGATTATCTACAAGCGCCCATCCTATCTCAGCCGCGGTAAGAGGCGCGTCGTAGCCGAATACGCTTTCCGCGGGACCAGCCACGTATTCGCGCAACCAAAAGTCATCAACGCGGAAATCATTCGAGTACGACTTATCCTGCCGCACCCTTATGTCGGCTTCGGTGGATCCGGTCGGGAGCGTGAATATGACCGTATGCAGCAGATAGCCGGACTCTGGTCCGACATCCACACTGCCGCTTGCCGGATACCTCATCTCTGGGTTCCCGCCATTAGGTACAATGTTTACGTGAAACTTCGCTGCGGCTGGCGCGTAATATCGAAACATCAAAATATATGTCTTGCCGGCTGTAAGCCCTACCGTCTGTCTTACCTGTTCACCTCCATAGTCAAGCTCCACGCAATAGCCGGTTCCGCCGTACTGCCAAGTAGCCTTCAGGCTTGCGCCGCCGCTAGGAGTCCATCCGGTTATCCCTGCCTCGAAATCACCGTTGGTGAACAGATTGGAGCCAGTCGGACCAAATCCATAATAAGCGCCGGAACTCGACCAGTACTTCGCATTCGTCAGCAGATCGTAGATTATCTCTTCCGGCCTGTAGTTTTTATAGACCATCGTAAGCTCAACGTGCTGATGATCCTGCTCTTTCTTCCGCACGTCGAGCCAGTTCAGGTCGATCACAGCCGCCGATGTATCTCCGGTTATCGCGTCTCCCAAATAGCCGGTCAGCGTGGTTTTGGTTCTGAGCGTAGTTGTTGTTCCGCCCCAGCAGCAAAACTCGTCAACGTAAATCTCGTTCACTTCGTCGATGTTTGTAATAGTAGCCCTAATATACCTTGCGTTCTTGCTGAGATCGTTGAAGTGAGCCAAGAACCTCTGGCCTGACCGTGAGTCGTTATATTCGGACATATCGAAGTCATCTGGCGAGACCGGATAGAAAGTCACGTTGTCAGCCGAATACTCGAACGCCACCAAGGACGGCAGCATTATCTGTGGACTTGCGTTGCTCTTGGACATAAAGCTGATAACGCCATGCCGCACAAGCTGTGAAGCTCCAAGGTCGAGCGTAAGCGCGATCGTATCGTCAGCCGCCACGCTTGACCAATACACCCATTCAGCGTCAGCCGCATTAGTAGCGTCACCGTATGCAAGATCAGTCAAGGTGGTAAGATTCCCGCCTGTTATAGCTACATCAGCCGTCACGGTGCTCAGATAACTCAGAACGCCGTAACAATACACGCCCTGTTTCAGCCTTACCTTCCTTGCGCCGTCCAAAAGCTCGTCAACGTCGTTCAGCGAGTTCCTGTTATATGGCGAAGCCAAATTCTCCGGTGTCAGCAGCCCGTCTTCGTTATTCAGCCTCAGCCCGCAATTATATATCTCTCGATACCGCTTGCTGACCGTTATAGGCTCTTTTGACAACACTCGATCTTTAAGCGATGTCCACACATCATCCCTCCAATAATCAAACTCAAAGTCGAAAAGGCTCTCATTAGAGTAGCAATGTATACGGCGCACCATATCAAAAGTGGCGCCGGTAGCTTCCATATCAGGCATTTGCGTTTTCCTCTAATCTCGCCAGTATTCAAAATCAAAATCATAGTGCGGATTACGAGCGTAGCTGTGAATGCGAAGCGCCATGTCCTCAACATCGCCAATGCTGGGAAACGGGTTTCTTGTCACCCTCTCAACAGCCACCTGACTAACCCTCGCCGTTGGATTCGCTGGCGTCCCATATACAGCGCCGGGTATAACCGACTCGACTACAACCTGCGAGACTTGGGCGTTCGGCTGTGTTGTTTCTACCGACTCGACT
>JAUSEB010000424.1 GCA_030650495.1 Armatimonadota bacterium
GTCGAACCTGCACGAGATCATCCCCGGCGCCGAGCGTTGGCCGCATTTCGTGCGCAACGCCTCGGAACAATTCGAGGCGCGCGTGGCCATGGTACAGATCCCACAGAATCCCTCGATCTTCCTGCAAGGCATGCTCGGCTCGATGATGCCGATCGCCGTGGCGCACGGCGAAGGCCGCGCCGAGTTCCGCGAGCCCGCTCATGTCGAGCAGATCATCCTGGATAAACAGGTGGCGCTGTGCTTCGTCGACAACCGCGGCGAGCTCACACAAACCTATCCGTCCAATCCCAACGGCTCGCCCCACGGCATCACCGGCCTCACCACCCCCGACGGCCGCATCACCATCATGATGCCGCACCCCGAGCGCGTATTCCGCGCCGTCGCCAACTCCTGGCGCCCGGACGAATGGGGCGAGGACGGACCGTGGATGCGGATGTTCCGGAATGCGCGGGTGTGGGTGGGGTAATTTCGCTCGTCGTCCCCGCGAAAGCATGAATTTGTAGGGTGTGCTGAGCGATAGCGAAGCGCACCATTCTTTAATGTAGGGCGGGTTAGGCGCGAAGCGCCGTAACTCGCCGATCGACATTTTGGTCAAGCGGCCTTCGACCGCATTTTCTTGACGACTATCATTCGCTTTGCCACGATGCCCGCATGACAAGATCATGCTCATCACCAAAGCGTTTAGTCATTTGTGTCCGTAACAAAGGCTATGCTGCGTCGCTGGAGAAAAGAAAGGTATATGTCGCCATTCCTGATTGCACGGCGGCAAAGCATGGCCATATCCGCGTAATTGACGAGTCCGGTGATGATTATTTATATCCTGAAAGTTTCTTTGTTCCGGTGACCTTACCGCAATCTGTCCAAAAGACCATATTGGCCGTTGCCGATGATGTGTTACAAAAAACACGGCGTTTGAATATTCGGACAAAGTCCGAATCTGTAAAAATGATTCGAGCTGATCGTGGTACCCGTTAGCTCGGCTAGTGATGAAGCTCAGTGAAACCCGGAAGCATTCCTAAATACCAACAAAGCCGATGAACTGTCAGCCTGCGATTGAAGTCACCAACGTTTCCAAGCATGGGTTCTGGATTTTTCTGGGCGATGAAGAGCTGTTTGTTCCATTCTCCCAGTTTCCATGGTTCAAGGATGCCCCGGTAAGCCAGTTGTTCAACGTCGAGTGGCCGCAACCGTACCACTTGTATTGGCCCGATCTCGATGTTGATCTGGCCGTGGAATCCATTCGCCATCCTGAGAAATTCCCGCTGGTGTCGAAGCAGATTAAGTGATGCGGGTGCGCATGCTTCGCAGTTACATTCAAGCTGCCCTGCGACACGCCAAGCACGATATTCTTCCCGACGACAAAAGTTACTACGGCGAGATTCCTGGTTTTCAGGGTGTCTATGCCAATACGAAAACCCTCGAAGCTTGTCGGGAACAACTCCAAGAGGCCTTGGAAGAATGGATTCTGTTCCGTGTCTCCAAACATTTGCCGCTGCCTGTGGTGGACGGTATCGAGCTGAAAATCCGCGAGATCGTCTAGTTAATGTAGGGTGCGCTACGCGCACCGTTCAAAAACTAATGACGGGTGGCTCCGTCCCTGCACCCTGGGTGGCTTTCTTTTGTTCGGCCAAAAGAAAGCCACGAAAGAAAAGGCTGCCCGAAGCCGCCGACTCCTTCCTGCGCTTCTCGCTCGCCCCGGCGCTCGCCTAACTCGCTGGGCGCTATACAGCGTGCCTCGGGCTCGATCAAAAGTCTTGTGACACCCCCGAGGTGGGCTGCAATGCTCGGCGGCGTTTACTGAGTGGACCTAAAACAGCAATGCCATCAGGGCTCGGCTTGACTCAAGGGGTGGAAAGCTCAACCATGACATAATGCAGTTTATTTTATTGCCGCGTTAGATGATGACGGGCCTTGCGAGACAATGATTTAGAGTTGAATGACAAGATTATGCGGCGTTCGGTTCCAGGTTATACGGCAAAACTGAAATCTATTTAAGTTATGCCACAAGAACACTAGGTGCTCGGTGACTGTTATTGTTAATTCAGCGTGGGGTGGGAGGGTTTGCCAAGTCGCAGATCGCCAGATCTCGCAACGCCGCGTCGACGGTAGATATGTTGTTGTCGACCAGCAGTCGAACAAAATTTGCATCGTCCAAACTTCAAATGCGGTTTTTTCTTTAGCCTATACAGGTATTGCGGTTGCCCACCAAGCGTGGCTAGACTGCGTAATCGCAAGTTGCCTTGCTCATCGCCAGCTTTCGTTTTCACTGGTTCAGCCTGGATCGATCTACCTCGCCCGTCCTATGCATATAGTTTTAGATGAGCTACGGTTCAATCTAAATGGACAGCTAAACTCGGATCACTGCGCGAGAATTGAAAACCTTCGGATATCCATTGTTGGCTGGCACCTAGGCTCTCGACTGACTCCTTTTTTCTGGGAACTATATCGTGCCGCGAGGCAGAGCAATGGCAATCGCTACTTTGAGGTTAAAAGAGACAGTGTTGGAAAGTTTTTTCGTGAGTCACCAAAGGGCTTTTGTGCTGACTTGCTCGGCGATACTGGGACTTTGATTGAAAAGCGCCTCAACGAATTGCAGTCTAAGGTTGGCTGGACACATGACGATGTAGAGCGCCACATCCGCCAAGCGATTCGTGAACGTTCAAAAGAAACACTTACCGTGAGCGGTGATTGTGTAGCTATTCAGATTGACCCTAGAGACCGGGATGGTCATGTTCAGGTTACATATTACCCAGTTACTCAGAGAGAAGGAGGCTATCCGCTGATTAGCCCTTGGATTCTTACGCCTCGAATGATCTGCGCCCCGTCTGAAATAAGCTCCGCTTTCTCACAAAGGAGCAAGTGCGGTGCTTACTTGTTAGGAGGCTTCAGCGATGAGAACACAAACTTACACGTTCGAACGCGCATTCCGTATGAAAATGGGCAAGGCCACAGCCCTATAATGTCGTTCAAGCTCCAATCCCGTGCACGGGTGGTTTGACAACGTACATATGGGCATAACAAAACGCTCCAATAGACCGGGCAAAGACGGCGCGTGGCTTAGCCGGGGCGTTAAACCCGACATATTGCTATGGAGCATCCTGAGTGGCTAATCAAGTTGAGCTAGATAACGGAAAGGACAAGGCGCTTCAAGTTGAACATCTGCTTAAACTGATCGCCAATAATCTCCCTGTTGAAGAATCTGACATCGCGCTATCTCGAAGCTTGCGCTCCTATGGCGTCATTGCCTCCGAAGTCATTAATGGCCTCTTAGGGCTAGAGCAAGATCGCATGGAACGGCTTGAAAAAAAATACAAGGAGACTCTGCAGAATAGGGATCGAAACTATTACAAGTTCCTCGCGGATGTGTACTCCACTGGCCGCCCCGCAAAATCTCCTGGCGCAGTTATTGATGATCTAGAAGAACAGATTCGCCGGTCGCTGCACAGGGTAAGTGAGCTTAAAGTATTCGCAACTATCGCCCCCGATCTTGACAGCAGGCTTATCGCTGCCCTCGAAGAGACCAATCGCAAAAGGAAGGCCGAAGCAGAGAAACTACGGCAAGAATCCCTGCGTCGCGAGGCGGAGCAACAAGAACGAATCCGGCAGGAGAACCTTCTTCGTGAAGCAGAGGAAAAGGCTCGTATTGAACGCGCCAAACAGGAAGTCTTGCGCCAAGAGCTGCTTAAGGAAGTCAAGAAGCGAATCCGCGACGATTTTCTTAGCGCTGATTCATTCTTCGAGACCTCATGTGCCCAACTCATATCTGACGAGGAATATCAGAATGAGAAAGCGTCATTCGCCAAAGCTTGGATCACAACAAACACACCGCCAGACCAGAACGGAAATAAAAAGATACCAGACAACGAACAAGCCGCTGCCATTTCCGCAGTTCACGGCCATATTCAAGTAGTCGCCCGTGCGGGCAGTGGCAAGACCGAAACGCTCGCCAATAGAACATTCTTCCTGAAGCAACATTGTGGCGTGGCGCCGGCACAGATGCTCTTGCTGGCATTCAACGGTAAGGCCGCCAAGGACCTGGTGGAAAAAGTTTCCAAGAGACTCAACGATGACATGCCACACGTCATGACCTTCCATGCTCTGGCCCGCGCCATCGTCAAGCCGAAGCAGGATCTCTTAAAGAACGATGATCAAGAAGATAACCAGGGGCTGAATCGGGCATTTCAGGAGGTGATCGACGACCGCTTCAAGGATGATGCATTCATGATGCGCGTTCGTCGCCTGATGCTCGCGCATTTCAAGGCAGATTGGGATCGGATCATTGCTGGTGGATGCGACCTGAAGCCGGATGAATTGCTGCGTTTCCGCCGTAATCTGGCGCGAGAGACCTTGAACGGTGAGTACGTCAAGTCATTTGGTGAGAAGGCTATTGCCAATTTCCTGTTCGAACATGACATCCCGTACTTGTACGAGGAGAAACATTGGCGGAAAGGGCTCAGTTACCAACCGGATTTCACCATCCCCCTAGACGGGGATGGCAAGCGGGGGGTCGTCATCGAGTATTTCGGATTGATTGGCGATCCTGACTACGACGAACAGATGCAGCAAAAGCGGGACGATTGGGCAGCGAATAGCGAATGGACGCTATTGGAATTCATCCCTGGCGACTTAGCCAATGGCATCGCGTCGTTTGAGCAGAAACTGCGAAAAGTCCTTGAGGACAAGGGTATCCCCTGCAAACGCCTATCCGAAGAAGTAATCTGGCGGCTTGCGAAAAAGCGGGCCATAGACAGGTTCACAAAATCCATGACCGGTTTTGTC
Source organism: Armatimonadota bacterium (assembly GCA_030650495.1). GTDB lineage: Bacteria > Armatimonadota > UBA5829 > UBA5829 > JAUSEB01 > JAUSEB01. Next base: position 4,780 of record JAUSEB010000424.1, read on the forward strand.
GGGCGTTGCAGGAAGCACTGGATACTTCCCGACAAGTTGTCACAAATGATTGTGATGCACCAAAAATCGTCGGAGGTTGAGGGATGGTTTCTGGAACTGGCTTGTGAACTTTACGTTGCGTATCTGGAAAGACTAGAGGCGACGAACCAAGAAGACTTTGATGGGCTGATGCAACGTGCGGTAGCCCTGGTCGAGGGCGGGAAGACGAAGTTCGCCCGCTGGGAAGAAAGCGGCGATCTAAGAGCGTTGAGATACATCTTTATCGATGAATATCAGGACTTCTCGGAATTGTTTCACCGGTTGATGGGAGCCATCCGACGAAACAATCCCAGCGCGGAATTTTTCTGCGTGGGTGATGATTGGCAGGCGATCAACGGTTTTGCAGGCTCCGATTTGAAGTTCTACGACAATTTCTCAACATACTTTTCCCCATCGAAACGGCTTGACGTCTCAACGAACTACCGCTCGGTCAAGACCGTTGTCGATGTTGGCAACGCCCTCATGCACGGGCACGGGCGCGGGAAACCCGCCGTCGCCGCCAAGCAGATTCACGGTCAAGTTCTCATGGCCAACCTCTCGAAATTCACTCGAACGCTACTGGAGGAGCAACGATTCAAGGGTGCGTTGCTGACACCTATGATATTGCGGCTGGCAGGCAAGGCGCTCGGCGAGGTTAATAGCGAAGGCAAACCCAATCGTGTGCAACTACTGAGCCGCCGTAAAAACTTATTTCTCCCTAGAGGCGGCAGCTGGTCCATTGACAAGTACCTTGTCTCGATACGGAATCAGCTCCCTCAAGACTGGCGCGATCGGATCAGCATATCGACCACGCACGGTTTCAAGGGCGGTGAGACGGATGTAGTCATCGTGCTGGACGCCTATGAGCGGAGCTATCCCTTGATTCATCCAAACTGGGTGTTCGCGCGTATATTGGGCGAGACCCTTGAAAAAATCGTGGATGAAGAGCGCCGCCTGTTTTATGTGGCCCTGACGCGAGCCAAGGAGAAGCTTGTCATCGTAACTGAGCAAGGCCGTATTTCACCGTTTCTTGACGATATCCTGCGCCATGCACACGTACCAGAAATAGACTGGGACAAGTATCCACCGCTCTCGGACAAGACCCGATGGCTGGTGGTCAAGGTCAGTGGATCAATTGAGGTTAACGGTCAGCTCAAGGCAGAAGGGTATCAGTTCCGCGATCGACGGCAGGAGAACACGAAAAGTTGGGACAAGAGTTTCCTGCGGGAAGGTTTCTCAATTCAGACTCTGCAAGATTCCCTATGGGCGCGGCAGGCGATGAGGGAGCCACTGAGCAAACTCAAAGTCCGGGCACACGATGATCATGATGTACCCGTTGCCCACTACTCGGTGGATGCTGGCCGGTGGGTCTGCATCTTTGATAAGCTGGCAGAAGCAACAGGTGAAGATGTGTAATGTGGGTTCTGTTTGGAACGTGAGCGGTCGGGGACATGGATTGCACATCTTTTCGCTTCAGCGGACGCGCCGCAAGCGCGCATCCTCGAGCTTGAACGTTAATTTTTCATTCCTGTAGACACCGCCGAACAACGCAGCCGAGGGAGGAATAGCTCTCTGGCGAGCCAGACTAGGAGATTCTGAATGGAACCTCGTCTCAGCTTTGTAACTCTCGGTGTTTCTGATCTCAAGCGCGCGACACGCTTCTACGAGGAAGTGTTGCATCTTCCCCGGATACAAACCCCACCCGAGGTTTCATTTTTCGAACTTGGTAAAACTTGGCTGGCGCTGTATCCGCGCGAGCTGCTGGCGGCGGACGCAGGCGTTCCCGCTGCGGGCTCCGGCTTTCCCGGCTTCACGCTGGCGCACAACGTCCGCTCGGCGACGGAGGTAGACTGGCTTCTGAAGGAGGTCGCCGACGCGGGCGGTCGTATCGTGAAGCCGGGCAAGCGCGCGGATTGGGGCGGGTATACGGGTTATTTCGCCGATCCCGATGGCTTTCTCTGGGAAGTCGCGTGGAATCCGCAGTTTCCGCATACATAAAAATGAAGTCGAGGTAAATTCCCCCTTCCTAAAATGCCCACTATTAGGTTTTGAGATCGCGCGCAAGGCGCGCAATACCATGTAAATCCTGGATCCCCGCCTTCGCGGGGATGACGGCGTGGACTAGGACGAATGGCACTTACTTAAGCCTAAATGTAGGGCAGACACATC
>JAUSEB010000148.1 GCA_030650495.1 Armatimonadota bacterium
TCTTTGCTATCCACAGAAGGAAATACCAGTTCCAAGCAAGAATCAGCCATTAGGAGCAACCTCTGTTTCTATGGTTTTTTTGCTAAACACCACTTCGACAGAGTGTGCTCCTTTTACTCGTATTACGAATAATCCGGGCTAGACACTCTCTTTTTTCACGCTTGTCAGAATCAACGGCGGTATGGTATAATACATTGTCGGGTTAGCCGAAGAAACGCGGCTGCCCGACAATTACGTTGGGAAGGTGAACCGATGAAGCAGGGAATTCATCCTGAATATACCGAAGCGACAATCACCTGCGCTTGTGGAAACACTTTTATGTCACGTTCCACCAAGCCGGAGATTCGCGTGGAAATTTGCAGCGCTTGCCATCCGTTCTTCACAGGCAAGCAGAAAATCGTGGATACCGAAGGGCGCGTAGAGAAATTCCTGCAGCGCTACGGTATGAAGGAAAAGAAAGAAGAGACCGAGGGTTAGCTAGTTATCAAAACTAGCGTTCAGAGCGGCAAAACCGCTCCCCGCGGAGCTCAGTAAGCGACATCGGAAGCTGCGCTATTGTCCAAAAAGGCTGCAAGTTATAAGCCTTTCGGACTGGGAGCATAGCTTCCTTTTGTTTTGTAGGAGCCTTAATATATCGTGAGCGATAAGAAGAAAAAAGTCCATTATGGCGGGCAAGCCGTTATCGAAGGCGTAATGATGCGCGGTCGCGATAATTTCGCAATCGCCTGCCGGAAAAAGAGTAATGGCGAGATAGTAAGCTCGTGCGAACCTGTGATGTCCATACTCAGGAAACTGAAATGGCTCAACAGGCCGTTTCTCCGCGGTACGCTGGCTCTCGTGGACGCGATGGCTCTCGGTATGAAAGCCCTCACGTTCTCCGCCGACGTCGCTGTTGCCGATGAAGAAGCCGCAAAGGGATCGCCTGGTAACACCGAGGCGGCGGGTGAGAAAACCGAGATATCCCGCAAGCAGCAGGTAGTCAACGGCATAGCTATCAGCGGCGCGATGGTGATGGCGCTTGCCCTGGCTGTAGGATTATTTGTGTTGATTCCGGTGCTGATCACCGGTCAATTGCGACCATGGGTTAATAATTTGAACCTATCAGAGTTAGGCAGGCGGCTGGTTCTTGGCTTTACGGAAGGTGGGATCAAACTAGCGATTCTGCTGGGTTATGTGTCCACGATCTCTCTTTGGAAAGAGATACGCAGAGTTTTTGAGTATCATGGAGCCGAGCACAAAACGATAAACGCTTATGAAGCAGGCGAGCCGCTAGACCCGGAGCACGTGCAGAAGTACTCGACGGTCCACGTGCGCTGCGGAACCAGTTTCCTATTAGTGGTCATCATAGCAGGCATATTCGTTTTTGCTTTTTTGAGTTGGGACAATCTATGGCAGCGTTTCCTATATAAGCTGTTCCTGCTGCCGATTGTCGCCGGTATCGCTTATGAGATCATACAATTTGCTGGTGGCCGCAAGGAGTCGAAATTTCTCCGAGCAGTCCTGGCCCCTGGCCTATTGATGCAAAAAATTACGACCAAAGAGCCGAGCGACGAGCAGGTCGAAGTCGCCATCAAATCACTCCAGCTTGTTCTTGAGCAAGAGGCCGATGCTTCCGCACAAGAGTGCGAAGAAACAGATGGCGCTTGCTGCAATCATTAGCTTTCTTCCGTCCCTTCCCCGTTTGGAGGCGCAATTATGTACGAGAAACTGCAAGAGGTAGAAAACCGTTACGATGAGTTGACCGAGAGGCTCAACGATCCGTCCATCGTTTCCGACCAGCAGGATTTCCAGCGGGTCGCCAAGGCTCACTCGGACCTGACCGGCCTCGTCTCCAAGTGGCGTGAATACAAAGACACCCGGAAGCAATTGGCTGACACGGAGAACATGCTCCATGAGAAACTCGATGACGAGCTTCACGATCTTGCCCAAATGGAGTTCGATGAGCTAAAAGGGAAGATCGAAAATATCGAGCAAGAACTTCGCGTGATGCTTCTGCCTAAAGACCCGAACGACGAGAAGAGCGTAATAGTTGAAGTCCGGGCGGGAACCGGCGGAGAAGAGGCGGCTCTGTTCGTGGGGGATTTGCTCAAAATATACACCCGCTACGCTGAACGAAGAAACTGGAAAACAGATCTTTTAAGCTCGGATCCTACCGGTATCGGCGGTTACAAAGAAGCTATTATGGAGATCAAAGGCCGGGGAGCCTACAGCGCGCTAAAGTTCGAGGGTGGCGTCCACCGGGTCCAGCGCGTTCCGGCCACCGAAAGCAGCGGGCGTATCCACACATCCGCCGCCACGGTTGCGGTTATGCCAGAAGCGGAAGATGTGGATGTGCATATAAATAAGGATGATTTGGAAATCGACACTTTCCGCTCATCGAGCGCGGGCGGCCAGAACGTCCAGAAGAATGAGACTGCCATCCGTATTACGCACAGGCCGAGCGGAATAGTAGTCTCCTGCCAGGACGAGCGCTCCCAGCTTCAAAACAAGGAACGGGCTATGACCATGCTCCGCGCGCGTCTATTGGAGCGCGAAATCCAAACCCAGCACGAAGCCGAATCGCAGACCAGGCGGCTGATGGTCGGCTCCGGCGACCGCAGCGAAAAGATACGCACATACAATTTCCCTCAAGGCCGCGTGACCGATCATAGAATAAACTTCACCGCTTACCGCATGGACGCGATAATGGACGGCGACATACAGGAAATCATAGACCGCCTGAACAGCGCGGACCAAGCCGAAAAGCTGCAATCGGCAGTGGTGTAGGGAGAGTTGAGAGAGGGGAGAGCCAGCGATGAGCGATGAGTAACGAGCGATGAGATCGTCGTCCGTCGTCCGTTGTCCGTCGTTCGTAGTCCGTGGCCAGGTGTCAGTGTTTGGTGTTTCGGGAATCTTGTTCCCTAAACTAAACTATGCCCTAGTCATAATAAGCTACTACAACTGTCTTCTCTTTCAGCGGCGGGAGTATGACCCATTCTTTCGCAGGAACGAAGTTAGCGTAAGACTTGCTGTTCACCGTGACCCTGTTCATACTCTTTCCTTCAGGATGTCTGAACCTGGCGTAGATAACGCCGGGCAGATTTCGAGTGGGAGGAGTTATGGTCATCTCGATTTTACCGCTCTTGGCGAAACTCTTCATACTCATACTCATTTGGCCAAAGTGAGTCTCAGCCCGCTCTATCTTTATCTCTTTACCATCAGCGAGCCAGTATCTTGGAATCGCTCTGCCGAGGTGCAAATCAATGCCCTCGTCCCAGATGAACATCCAGCGAATCCAGCTTGTGTTCATTGCTTCATCGGACGATTTGAAATGACCTCCCTGCCAATTGCCAAGATTTGGCAGCGGATGCTCGGTCAGCATAGCTCTTTCAGGGAAGTAACTCGACGCGAATGAGTTGAAATAAGTCCTAAGATAATGCTTTATCTCGTCTCTCACTAAATATGGCGTCGGACTACAGACCAGGCTCGGCTGCTGCGAAAAGCCGCCTATGCTGAACCAGTCGCGCTCGAAATAAGGCGTCTGATAGCCGTATTGTTCAGATATGTAACGGTTATCCTCATAATCCTGCATAATCCACTTGGCCCAATCGCTGTCGGGATCGACGACTCCACAGCGGATGAAGTGGATTCCACCCGCGAGTGTCTCGCTGATCCAGCCCCACGACCTCCCCCTGCGATGGACTTCCGAAGGCGTATAGGGTATGTACGTTCCGTCTCGAAGTCCCACTACCGGCGCTCTGACCGTCGCCTCCCAATACGCATTGATTATGTCCTGCTTATATTCCGCCGCTTCTTTCAGCAATCTCTCGGCCTCTGGATGCCCGATTTCAGCTAATACTCTGGCGGCGTTGTCGAGCCCCCAATAGCTGTAGTCGTTATTCGACCGCCAGCATCGCCAATCGGCCACGTCTTCCAACGAACCCGGGGGCAGCAGGCCGTATTCAATGGCTCTTATTCCGATACACTCCTCGGTCTTGGTTCGCAGCCTTTCGTTGATTATCCAGTCACAGCCTTTAATTAGACTTGGAGCCACGCGGCGCAGCCAATCAGTGTCCTGCGTGAACCAGTAATGTTCCGCAATTCCCCACAAAACCCAACCCTGGTTCTGGTTATATCCGCCTTCGTCGTAGCCGCCCGTGCCGGTGTAAACGCCATCCTGATTGGAGTAGTCGCCTGGAAGCGCAACTGTACCCTGATACTCTATGAACGATTGCAGCGCCTTCTCCGCCACGTCGTGATAACCGCGCCGGTCAAGCTCCACGATCATCATAATGGACTCATTCGGAAAAACCCCATAACTGCCGGTTCCGACATTTGCCATCGCTGTGTTTGTCTTGCCGACCTCATTCTGCGTGTTGATAAGCTGGTGGCTCGCGTTGGCCCAATAGAAGCTGTTCAGCATCGGCTCAGGCGTCGTGACAATGCAGTTCTCGAATGTCCGTTTTTGCCAATAGCCCGCTATCATCTCGTGCTGCTCATCATAGCGAAGCGATTTTAACTGCTTGATCTCCTCTGGTGAGCCGGGCGTGAGGAATGGAATCGTCACGTAGAACTCGCGGGTTTCTTGCGCGGGGACATCGATGTCGCACAGCAAATTTGTCCCATCCGGTGTGAGTTTGGCGGCGCCATTACAATCCACAAAGAACCTAACGCGCTCTTTGTCCGTATGGCCGGATACAACGCCGTCATTCACCACTAAAGGCTCGTACAGACTCTCGTCCGCAATTACCTCCGGCCACATCGCTCTATCGCCACGGTCGGTCAAATGAACCTTCAGCGGCAGGCGCAGTGACTTTGCGGAATCCGTGTAGTTCGTCACAGCGAGCTTGACCATACACGCCAGCGGCTCTTCGCCCGCAACCCTGCCTTCAGGCGGCAATTTGCCGGAGAAGGTCGTGACGAACAATGTCTGCATTACTCGCAGGCCGTCGTTTTCCCACCAAGTTATGGGGATAGGCAGGTAGCCTTCCTCTATTGTGGCTCCTGACCTCTGCCCCTGCGGGATACCGAATCTTACCGTAATCGCGTTGTCGGGCCAATCGGCTTTCGGCGTGTCGGAGCTGGGTATTCGCCTAAGCCAATTGCGGTCGTGCATAATCGCCCCATCGACATGCAGTCGAAAATACTGCCGCCCGCCTTCGACGCACACGGGCATATAGATTCTGTTTTTGGCGGGCATATCGCTCCATGCTTTGGTCAGCGTCTGTTCGGGCATATCATCAATACGGCGATATACATCTTTTGGCGCGCTCGCGTAAGCCTTTTCCATTTCAGCGTAGGTTATGTGATCGTCAGCCCGCCTAACCAGGACGCCATAGTCACGGACGAACACACGCCCCTGCGCCAAATCCTTTGCCGCGAAAGAGAAGCTTCGTTCTCCATTACGCACGGTCACAACGGTTTCATCGAACGAGTTCACCGATATGGGCTTGGCGTAATAGAAGTCAATTTGCGCATTACTAGCCTTCTCGATATGGCCGTTGAATATCTCCGCCTTGCCGTCCCATTCAGCGTTTGTCCATTCGACTACGGCGCCCATCTTTTCCCAAATGGAATCTGTGAAAGCGCGGAACTGCGTCAATTCAGGCGCTCTGTCGGTGAAGAGTAAACGCGCTTTGAAAGTGGAGCGGTATGTGGGATTGAAATCCGGCAAGTCGGGGCATTCTTTTGCGTTCAACGGGCGGAAAGTGTATGTCCATTTATTGCCGTCAATTTGAAGCTCAGTATCGGCATTTGTCCAAGCGCCTTTGAACCAGTCGCCGATGTTGAGCCAGCCGGAATTGCCCGAACCGGACGCCTCGTCCCGGGGAATCTTCTGAAACGGCCATGATGACTGCCAGTACTGCAATTTGACTGCCTCAGGGTCGGGAGTTTCTCCGTCCGCAAATTCCACCACAACCTTGAAGACATCCCGCATCTCTTCCCACAGAACGCCGATGTCCCGTCCATCGTCCCAAGACCGGAACTCACCAAATGGCGTCACATCGACCGGCTCGCCAATCTGCGGCGCAATCGTATCTTGTGTAAATCCAACAGGTTTGCTGGTCTCTTTGCACGGATCATGCCGCCGTTTCAATACATCTTGTTCAGTCATAATATGCGACTACTACAGTCCTTTCCTTTAATGGCGGGAGTATGACCCACTCCTTCGCCGGATCGAAGTTGCCGTAAGGCTTGCCGTTCACCGTGACCCTGTTCATACTCTTTCCCTCAGGATGCCTGAACCTGGCATAGACGGCTCCCGGCAGGTTGCGCGTGGGAGGATTTATTGTCATCTCAATCCTGCCTTTATCGGCGTAGCTCTTCATGCTCATATTCATTTGGCCGAAGTGCGTTTCGGCTCGCTCTATCTTCACCTCTTTGCCGTCATTAAGCCAGTATCTGGGAATAGCTTTTCCAAGGTAGAGGTCTTTGCCCTCGTCCCAAACGAACATCCATCTGAGCCAGCTTGTGTTCATCGCCTCGTCGGAAGTCTTGAAGTGCCCCCCTGACCAGTTGCCGAGGTTGGGCAGAGGATGCTCCGTCAGCATAGCCCTTTCAGGGAAATATCCCGAGGCAAAGGCGTTGAAATACGCTCTGAGATAGTGTTTGATCTCGTCCCCCATCAAGTAGGGCGTCGGGCTGCAAAGAAGGCTCGGCTGCTGGGAGAACCCGCCTATACTGAACCAGTCCCGCTCAAAATATGGTGTCTGGTAGCCATATTGTTCGGAGATATAGCGGTTATCTTCGTAGTCCCTCATTGTCCAAATCGCCATTTGATCGTCGGGGTAGATAACGCCGCAGCGGATTAAATGAATTGCTCCTTCGAGCGTTTCCGTAATCCAGCCAAATGAGCGGCCCCGGCGATGGACGTCGGAAGGGATATAAGGCACGAAAGTCCCATCGCGCAGACCGACAACCGGAGACCTTACCATCGCTTCCGTGTAGGCTTTCAGTATGTCCTTTTTATAGTCCTCGGCTTCTTTGAGGAGCCTTTGGCCGTCGGGATGACCGCGCTCGGCCAGCGCTCTTGCGACGTTTTCAAGCCCCCAGAAGCTGAAGGCGTTGGTCGAAAGCCAGCAGCGCCAGTCGCTTATGTCCTCTAGCTTACCCTGGGGCAGAAGCCCATACTCGATTGCCCGAATGCCGACACACTCGCCCGTCTTAGTTCGATTTCTTTCGTTGATTATCCAGTCGCAGCCTTTGATCAAACTTGGAGCAACACGGTCGAGCCAGGCGTTGTCGCGGGTGAACCAGTAATGCTCCGCCAGCCCCCAAAGAACCCAACCCTGGTGCTGGTTATATCCACCTTCTTCGTAGCCGTTAGCGCCGAAATACACGCCCTCTTTGCTGGAGAAATCCCCTGGCAATTCCCGCGTTCCCTGGTAGTGGATGAGCATTTCAAGCGCTTTTTCCGCTACGTCGTGATAACCCCGACGGTCAAGCTCGGTAATCATCATAATGGACTCATTTGGGAAAATCCCATAGCTCCCGGTTCCAACATTAGCGATATAGCGCTTGTCGGTTCCAACCTGATTCATCGTGTTGATAAGCTGGTGGCTGGGATTTGCTTTATAGAAGGCATTCAGCATCGGCTCAGGAGTAGTTATCTGCGTTCCCTGCGCCGTCCGATTTCGCCAAAAGTCAGCAATCATCTTGTGCTGCGCGTCGTAATTTAGCTTTCTCAGCTTCTCGATCTCCGCTGGCGAATCGTGAGTTAGAAACGGGATGGAGACATAGAACTCGCGCGTTTCTCGGGCCAGAACTGCGACCTCGCAAGTCACAACCTTCTCTTCTGGAATCAGCTTCGCCACGCCATTAGTGTTTATATACAGCCTCAACCGGTTTTTATCGGACTTGCGGCTGAAGATCATCCCGTCCTTTTCGATTAGATTCTCATCGCCGATATTCTGAAGGTCCACCCTAATCGGGAGCCTAAGCGTTTGCGGTTTATCGCTGCTGTTTGCGGCAGTAAACTTCACCATTGCGACCTGCGGCTCCTCAGCCGGAACCCGGCCTCCCGGAGGCAGCTTGCCGGAGAGAGTCGTGGCAAATGCAGTCTGAGTGAGCCTCAGTCCGTTCTTTTCCCACCAGCTAATCGCTATTGGCAGATACCCTTCTTCTCTTGAAGCTCCACTCAGTTGATCTTCGGGTATGCCGAACCTGACGAACATCGCGCCGCCGGGCCAATCGGCTCTTGGTGTGTCGGTACTCGGAATCCTGTCCAACCATTTGCGGTTGTGCATTATGTCGCCGTTTGGCTGGAGGCGGAAATACTGCCTGCCGCCCTCGACGCAGAGGTTCATTATGATGCGGTTTTTCTCAGGCATATCGCTCCAGGCATGGCCAAGCGTCTGCTCGGGCATATCTGTAACGCGGCGGTAAACATCCTTAGGCGCCTCTGCGTAAGCTTTTTCCATATCGGTGTAGGTTGTAGCGTCATCCGCTTTGGTGACCAACACGCCATAATCTCTTATGAAAATCCGCTTGCCCTGCGCAAGGTCCTTCGCCGCAAATGAGAAGCTGTGCTCCTTGCCCCTCAGTGTAACGACCGTCTCATCAAACGAATTGACCGCCACCGGCTTGGCGTAATAGAAATCTATCTTTAATCTATTCGCCGACTCGATTCTCGCGATATGGCCGTTGAATATATCCAGCTTACAATTCCAGTCTTGAATCTCCGTACCGTTCCAGTCGATGCGAGCGCTCAGCCTCTCCCACGTCGAATCCGTATAAGCGCGAAACGCGGCCAGATCAGGGACTTTCTCCGGGAACAGAAGCCGCATCTTGAACGTTGACCGATATGTTCCCGCAAATCCCGGCAGTTCGGGGTATTCTTTGAGGTTTGCCGGACGGAAGGTATAGGTCCAGGTTACGCCATTTTTTGAAGACTGCGATGTGTAGCTTATCTGAGGCGAAACGCTTTCTGTTGTTTGTGTCGTGGGGTCTTCCGTTATGTTAAATGCTTCTATCTTACTTGTAATCTTGATGCGCCCCATATCGCTTTCCGTCGAGGTGATTGCCCGGTTCAGGTTGGCTAG
>JAUSEB010000149.1 GCA_030650495.1 Armatimonadota bacterium
CCATCGCTCGGCGGTTCTCTTCTTTGCTCAATCCTACTGTCTCCCTCATATTCTAATAATGTCACTTTGCCAGACCATCAAACATGGGGGTGACATTTTCTCTGAATAATTAGGGGGTGACAGATTCTCAGACCAAAGACACACTAGCCACTCCATGTTGACTTCCTATTCCGGTTCTCATACCATATCCTTGATAAATGGATCAGCTTACCTGTTGTAAGTTGCGCCGGCAAAGAACTCTACAGGGGGAAATTGATGGTTCTACAGTTACTAAAACGCTCATTTTATCTCGTGGTGTTGTCAGTCTTGGGGATGACCGCCGCCTCGACGGGCGTAATGGATAACTTCGATTCGCCGCGTCAATACAAAACGGCGAGAATATCGAGCTATGACAAGCGCGGCGGAAACGCCGACGGCGGGCAGGGAAATCCGCTCAAGCCGGGACAGACCCGCACCATTGCTGAGATAGATGGTCCCGGCAAGATTGCTCATATCTGGGTGACAATGTCCGGCGGTGGCTTGGACACGCTGCGCGATGTGATTCTCAGAATGTACTGGGATGGCGAGAAGAATCCAAGCGTTGAGGTTCCAATCGGTGAGTTCTTTGGTCTCGGCCACGGCAAGTATTACACTTATGAGAGCGCGCCGTTTGCAATCGGTAACGACGGCGGGCTAAACTGCTACTGGCCGATGTCTTTCAATAAGCGCGCTAAGGTCACTATCGAGAACGTCGGAGCAGCCGATCTAAAAGCCTTTTACTACTACATCGACTACCAGATACCAAACACTCCACCGAAAGATGTTTTATATTTCCACGCGCAGTATCGCCAAGAGCAGCCGGTTTTGTCGAAGGACAATTTCACGATACTTGACGCCACCGGCAGCGGGCATTACGCGGGTTGTTTCTTCTTTGTTCGCCAGAACGAGTCGGGCTGGTTCGGCGAAGGCGATGACATGATCTATATCGACGGCTCGAAAGAACCAACGCTCAACGGAACCGGCACGGAAGACTATTTCTGCCACGCGTGGGGTTTTGCCCCGCAGTCGTCGGCAATGCGATTCGGCGTTGCGTTTAGCGAAAATCCGTTTCAGGAAAAAGGGCTGTACTCAGTATACAGATTCCACCTCGAAGACGCCGTCACGTTTACCAAGTCGATCAAGGTGACAATAGAGCACGGCCACGCCAACAGCCAGTCGGACGATTTCCAATCGATTGCGTATTGGTATCAGACCGAACCGCATGCCGAATTCCCCAAACTGGCGGCTCCCTTCGAGCGAAGGTCATCATTGGAGAAGCAGCGAGAGCTGATTAAGCAGAAACGATTCGCCGATCTGCGCAAGTGGCAGGAAGACGTTAAAGCTAACGCATTGGCCGATTACGTGAAGCAGACCGCGGAATTCAACATTGCGGCAAGCTACGCTTATGAAGAGGGCACGGCGAAGGGCGTTCAGAGGTTGCTGGACTACGTCGGCCCATTCCCGCCGAAAGAATTGAGTGACAAAGCCACTGCCGTGATAAAGGATTTGGGTAGTGATGTGAATCTCATTCCGCAATCAAACGTAATAGCCAGCCGCGACACAGGCGATGGTAAGCTAACGGTTGTCACGATGGAAGGCTCCCGGTGCCTAAAAACTGATAGCGTCGCTGGAAGCCCATTTATCTACTTCGATGTGGACAATAAGATTCTGAGGAACGGCAACAAGCCCGTTCTAGTAGAGATAGAATATTACGACGACGGCACAGCCGGCGACTCTCTCCGCATAGAATACGATTCAGCCGCCAGCCAGAATGACGAAGACAAGTACCGCCCGACTGAGAATTTCGTCAAACCCGGCAAGAAGGGCTGGAATTCCGCCATTCTCTTCTTGGATAGAGCTAGATTCTACGGCAGGCAGAACAACGGCGCGGATTTCCGCATATACTGCGGCAAGGATAAGGACGAATATATCCGCAATGTCAAGGTTGTCGTGAAGCAGAATTAGCCGGCAGAGTTGAGAGGTAGCTGTCAGCTGACAGCTACCAATCTTGTCTTGTTTGCCGGTGTTTCGGGATTTGAATGGAGCGCAGCGGAATGGAAATCCCGAAACAAACTACGCAAGTAATAGGGAGTGTCTAGTGGTTAGTGATTAGCCCGGATTATTCGTAATACGAGTAAAAGGAGCACACTCTGTCGAAGTGGTGTTTAGCAAAAAAACCATAGAAACAGAGGTTGCTCCTAATGGCTGATTCTTGCTTGGAACTGGTATTTCCTTCTGTGGATAGCAAAGA
>JAUSEB010000444.1 GCA_030650495.1 Armatimonadota bacterium
TGCCTACAAGCGAGATAATAGACGAAATGGTCAACAGAGTCCGGGACAAGTTCTCTCCCGAAAAGATCGTCTTGTTCGGTTCGCTCGCTCGCGGCACAGCTCGCCCGGACAGTGATGTTGACTTGCTCGTCGTTTTTCGCAATGTGGAAAACAAACGACAGTCAGCTATAGACATCAGGCGGGCTCTTGCCGATCTTCCAGTCGGCAAGGACATCATCGTAACTACCCCTGAGGAGATTCAGGAAAGGGGCAATCTAGTCGGCTCGATACTTTGTGCAGCCATCCGAGAGGGGAAAACGCTGTATGAGCGCGGCTGAGAATTGGGACGAGGCATCGAAATGGCTGCGATTCGCCAGGCTAGGATTGGCTTAAATTTGCGATGCGATCTCGGAGTCGCCGTATCAGCGCCAACGCAATTTCCTCAGAAGGATCATTCATATCCGATCTATCTAGTTCAGCAAGCCAATCGTATAAATCGTCCTTATAAGATGTCGGTCGAGGATTACGTGCTACTGCTTTTGCGGTCATGAACGGTATGATGTCGAGACCCTTAAGATTTGCCAGCATAAGTTCGAGTTCTCGGGAACTCAATACTTGATAGTTGAGATTTACGCCCAATGCCCTTCTTATCCTATCCTGCATTAAATAGCTGTTTGCTTGGTAGAAATCACCCAATGTTACAACTGCATAAAAGAACTCCGAGATATTATTAAGCTCTGGAAATTGCGGTGACTTCAAGGTACCATTCCGTATCAACGTCTCCGTGCTAATGCACTGCTTTAAGCCATGTACAACCTCTTTATAATCATTATCGATGGCGTCAATGACCCCGTATTTATGCTTCAGGTGCCGCCGTTTTGTCTTACACTCTATTATTAGTGCCCTATTGCCTTCCAGTAGAACGAAGTCTGCTGCTTTTTGTTTATTGTTTCGGATTAACGCTTCCGGGATGTATCGTCGGCATGAGCAATCCAGCAAGTCTGCCACGAAGCTCTCGAAAGCGTGTCCAAACTCGCCGAAGAAAGCACCGCCATTGCCTACTATGTTCTTGGCGTGTTCACTTAGCCGGTAATGTATGCCTTCGGTAGCCCATAGAAGGATCATCGCTGGAATGGGGATGTAATACCTTTTACCAATCCTAACGACTGGTTTGAAAAGAAGCGGGTTGAAGTCATATTTCCTCAAGTTTGGGTTAGTGCTACGATTAACCTCACAATTGACTCGAAACTCGTTCTGTGTCTGACTGATGCCGTCTATTACCTTGTGAAGCGTCGGAGGGTCCCACCAACGAAGAAGGTGAGAGATATCGGTAAAGCTAAACGAGGGGCATCTACTCGTCTTAACATGGTTGTGAACCGCCATGTAAAGGCATACGCAGATGTCTAACAGTAAATTATATTCAACGCCAAAAAGGTCAATCACCCTTTCGTGGAGGCTCAAGGCTGACGTCTGCGACAGTTTTCTATATATGAATCGTGCAGCATTCATACCACCCCACCATACATTTTGATAAGGGAACTGCTGGTATGCCATACGAATTGTAGCTTGTAAGATTTCCTCGTCAGTTGGGTTCGACGAAAGAGGCATGTCATATTGATTATAGTGATTTACAGCTTCAATGATCTGCTCGAAGGTAAGTGTACTCTTTCTGTAGGGATTCGATCCAAGTAGAGCTGCCTTAGCAAAATAGGCCACGTGCCAGAGGTGTAAGCTATTCCGCAGAGTTGCTGCTATGTCATTGCCATCGGATTCATCTGTATAATCCAGGGGATGAGGCATCCCCAATACAGGGTCAGTAAATATCGCCAATGGCGCAAGTATCTCAAGTGTGGAACACAGGTTTGGCTTTCTGAGAATTTCATCGACATCATCAAGGTGACGCGCATCACCTTCAGGGTAATTCTGTTTTAGGCTATTTGATGTCATTTCATCGCTACTCCCATTGTTTTCCGTTGTCGGGAAACCCATTTCCCGAAACTCAATCTGTTCGGGGCATTAGGAAATCTGAGTCAAGAATTAGGTTGATTCTCCAGACGGTGGATGGCGGTTTAATGGAACGAAAAGAACAAATTGAAAAAGCCGGAGTGACTTTCGCCAAACCGGCCTCCTAACTTCTAACTTCTAACTTCTAACTTCTTCCCCTACGCTACTCCCGGCTCCAGACGAGGCTTCGGCTCCGGCCTTGCGGCGGGGGCCGGCTGGCCGGTGCATGGCTCACCTTCGCCTGGGACAACGTTAGTCTCAACATTCTCCTGTTCGTGAGGATGGCGCACACCGTGCATCAACATCTCGAACTCCTCGCGCTCCAGAGTCTCTTTCTCCAACAGTACCTTCACTATTTCCGTCATCTTCTCGCGGTTCTCGGTCAGCAGCGCCTTCGCTCTGACGTAACCCGCCTCGATGATCTTGCGGATTTCCTTATCGATCGACATAGCAATCTCTTCGGAGTAGTTACGATCCTCCATTATGTCCCTGCCGAGGAACGGGTTGCCATGCCTGCGGCCAAGGGTCCGCGGACCAAGCGTCTCGCTCATGCCGTATTCGCAGACCATCGCTCTTGCAATGTCGGTCGCCCGATCGAGATCGTTATTTGCTCCCGTAGTCACTTCGTTGAACACCAATTGCTCGGCGACCCGGCCGCCCAGCAGTCCGGTAATATCTTCCAAAAGCTCGCTTTTGGTGGTCAGATACTTGTCCTGAAGCGGAAGCTGCATTGTGTAGCCCAGAGCCATTCCGCGCGGCAGCACCGAAACTTTATGCACCGGGTCCGCAAGCGGCAGCATATCAAGGACAATGGCGTGGCCGACCTCATGATAGGCCACCATTTCCTTTTCCTTATCGCTGATTATGCGGCTCTTACGCTCTGGCCCGGCCACAACACGGTCAATGGAATCTTCCATATCGATCATCTCGATCTGAGTCTTCGTGCGTCTGGCCGCCAAAAGCGCCGCTTCGTTTACGAGATTGGCCAAATCCGCTCCTGAAAAGCCGGGAGTCCTGCGAGCAAGACTGTCCAGATTAACATTCTCCGCCAGAGGCTTACCGCGAGTGTGAATACCGAGAATAGCCTTCCGGCCATTTGCGTCCGGGTTGTCCACCACGATACGGCGGTCGAAACGCCCAGGCCGCAGCAGAGCCGGATCGAGAACGTCCGGGCGGTTGGTTGCGGCTATCAATATGACTCCCGCATTGGGGTCAAATCCGTCCATTTCGACAAGAAGCTGGTTCAGGGTCTGCTCCCTTTCGTCATGGCCGCCGCCAAGTCCCGCGCCTCTCTGGCGCCCAACAGCGTCGATTTCGTCGATGAAGATAAGGCTCGGCCTGTTCGCCTTGGCTGTATCGAAAAGGTCTCGCACGCGCGATGCGCCTACGCCGACGAACATCTCCACAAAGTCCGAACCGCTGATGTGGAAGAACGGCACTCCAGCCTCGCCCGCGATAGCGCGAGCCAGCAGCGTCTTGCCGCATCCCGGAGGTCCCAGCAGCAGCACCCCCTTGGGGATTTTCGCGCCCAACGACTGGAACTTCTTGGGATTCCTCAAGAACTCAACGACTTCCTCAAGCTCCTGCTTGGCCTCGTCCACACCGGCGACGTCTTCAAAAGTTACCTTAGGCACGTTCTCCGAAAGCCGCTTGGCCCGGCTGCGCCCAAACGCCATCGCCTGGTTTCCGCCCATTTGCGCCTGACGCATTATCAGGAACCAGAAGAATATCAATAAACCAATCGGGAGTAGGAACGTCGCGGCGATTGAGATCAGCCTGTCGGCGACCATAGTCCCCTTCGCGCCAAAGACCACGTCATTTTTCAGCAAAATCTTGATGAGGTACTCCTGCTCGCCTTTGGTCAGATTTACGTAGAACTCCTGGCCTGTTTTTTTGATCTTGCCAATAAACTGATCATCCTTGAAATCACCGCTGAGGACCTTGCCCTTCTCGACCTGATCCACGAGCTTGCTGATACTCCATTCCTGGCGAGGAGCAGTTCCCTTGTTAAGGCCGCCGTTGCGCAAGGCCATAACAGCAATAATCACGAAAGCTATTATTACGATATTCTTTAGATAACGGTTCAACTGTAACTTCCTCCACCGCGTTTGGCAGCGCGGACACACGTATTATACCATATTAGACCCCCTCGAACAAACACCAAGCAGGCGGAATGGGTGTTGGGTGATGGGTGACGGGTTGAACTCCGAAATTCTAATTCCGATTCTAACTTCTAACTTCTAACTTCTAACTCCTAACTTCTAACTTCTAACTCCTAACTTCTAACTCCTAACTTCTATCTTCTAACTCCTTGACTGCCAGGGATTAAAATGGTAGAGTTGTGCGACAAATTGATGAGGTTGTTTGAACGTGAGTGACGAGCGGCTCTACACCACCATAAAGGACTTGCCCATCGACGAGCGCCCCAGGGAAAGATTAGCCAAATACGGCGCGAACGTCCTGTCCACGGCGGAGCTATTGGCGATTATGATACGCACCGGCTCGCGGGAGATGTCCGCCATAGATTTGGCCGAACGGCTGCTGGCAAAATTCGGCGGGCTGCGCGGCGTGATCGAAGCGTCGGTCGAAGAACTCACATCCATCAAGGGAATTGGGCCGGCAAAATCCGTGCAGATAAAGGCGGCGGTCGAGATTGGGCGCCGAATCGCAAGCCTTACCGAAGACGCCAAACCCACCATACGCTCTCCACACGATGTCGCTAACCTCATCGCTCCCGACCTCCAAACCGAAAAGCGCGAGCACTTCATCGCCCTGTTTATGGATACGCGAAATCAAGTTATCCGGCGCAAGACCATCTCCATCGGCGGACTCGACGCCAGCCTCATCCACCCCCGCGAACTTTTCAAAGAAGCCATCTCCTGCCTTTCCGCCAGCGTCATCGTCTGCCACAACCACCCTTCCGGCGACCCAACCCCCTCCCAGGACGATTTGGACGTTACCCAACGCCTGATAGAAGCGGGCAAAATCATCGGCATCGCCCTACTGGACCACATCATCCTCGGCGACGGCAAATGGGTGAGTTTGAAGGAAAAAGGGTTGATGTGAATCGGTTGGCGGTTGTCAATTTGGAGTGCGGCGACCACCTATGCTTCGGCTTGTTCTTTGAAGCCGAAGCCGACCGTTCGTCGCTGATCGACCGGGACATCATGTCCCGGTCGCAGTTTCCCGGACATCTTGTCCGCTTGTTACTGAAGGATATTAGACCGGTGTTTCGGCATTTCAATACCGAAACCTTCGTTCCGCTGGTAGCCTTATTGCTTCGGGACGAAAAGCGTGTCCCGAAGGATAG
>JAUSEB010000448.1 GCA_030650495.1 Armatimonadota bacterium
TATGTCTTTTTCGCCGGTATGGGCCACATCGGTTGGGATTTTGGGAGGATGCTGGCGGGGCCGGCGGGGTCTCCGGCGCAGCACGCGCACTTGTTCGATCCTAATATAAAATCTGAAATACCGTGGACGGCTTTGATTATACTGGCGCTTTCGACCAACACGTGGTATTACGCGACCGACCAGTTTATCAACCAACGCTGTCTGGGAGCTAAGAACGAGTGGCACGCGAAGATGGGCGTGCTGCTGGCCGGGGGTATCCAGATCATCATGCCGCTGGCTACCTGCTTCCCAGGTATGATATACGCTGTTATGCGAGCTGATCAGGGGCTAAAACCACTTGCCGATTTCAACCTTGCCTATCCGAGCGTCGTAAAGGCGGTTGTCCCTCTGGGATTGCGAGGTCTGGTGGTTGCTGCCGTAATCGGAGCGATAATGTCCACCATTTCCGGTCTCGTAAACTCTACTTCGACCATGGTGAGCCTGGACATCCTGCGGCGGTGGAAAGGCCGGAACTGGTCGGAGATGAAGGTAGTCCGGTCAGGGCAGTGGGTCGGTGTAATCGCTCTGCTTATCGGCGCCGGGATGGCCGGCCTCGTTATGAACTGGGACAGCATGTTCCGATACTGCCAGGACATCTGGGCTCCGATGGCCGCGCCCGCCGTGGTCGTTTTCCTGTCGGGAGCGCTGTGGAAACGGGCGAAAACACGTGGCGCAATCGCGTGCCTGTGGATGTCTATATTGACAGTGCCGGTTACCTTTGGCGTAAAATACATCTCTGAGTTCACAAACCTGCTTCCAGGCGAAAAGGCGCTTACCGCGGCCCAATTGCAGCATCACGCGGCTTACCTATCGACATGGATGCACACAGCCCTGCCGATTGTAGTTGGCGCTACTATCGTCGGATGCTTGGCCCTGATGAAGGTCAAGAAGAGCGGAGTCATTGCCGTGGCATTGGGGCTGCCCGCTTTGCTTACTACTCTTGTGATGCACACTACTTCCGCGATGCAGGCGAACCATTCCACCGTGCCATCAAATCTGCAAAACGCGATGGTCTGGGGCGGTGGCGTATACTTGATCGCCATAGTCTTTATGCTCGCGCTCTCATTGATAGACTCATTCGCGATTGGCTCGTTGGTGTCGGTCGGCATTTCGGCGCTTGTTGTATACATGACACTCACAAGCGCGCCACTCGTGGCTTTTGCCGTTCTGGTGACCGTTCTCGGATCGATCTTCTACTACTGCACTACCGCCCGAAAGCCCACTGAGAATATGTGGGATCGCTCTATGCTCGGCCTGCCAAAGGGCGAAAAGCAGGCGTGGTATTCAAATCTGTGGATATGGTGGCTCGCAATGGGAGCAATCTTCGTTTATCTCTATATAAGGTTCTGGTAGGCCGCTGACGGCTGCCGGATAAAGTCGTAGCCTAGCCCCTTGTGGGCGTTGATCGCGAACGGGCACAAGGCCCTAGGCTACGCAAATTGTAGTTTGTCCGAAGGGCGCTAATTTGGAGTAAGTATGCCGCTCATCTCTCCCCCCATGATGGACGAAATCGAGAGGCGGAAGGAGAATATCCGCCGGGTGTGGGACTACAAACGGGTTGACCACATCCCGATTATGCTTCAGGTTTTGTCCAATCCTTGGGGATACACCGTGCAGGAGCATTTTCTGGACGGCGATAAGCAGTTCCAGATCGAGTTGGAGCAGGTAAAGCTCTCGCTCGAACTCGTCCCGGATGATTATATTCCCGCCATGCGTCCCGATGTCGGCTGTGTGGTCATAGAAAGCGCGCTTGGGGCTGAGGTAGTATTTGCCGATGACCCAAACCAGACCTGCACGATTAAAGAGCCGATTCTAGAGAGAGCCGATGACATCTACAAGCTCAAAACGCCGAATCCCAACACGGACGGTCTTGTCCCCGAAGGTCTAAAACGTATAAAGAGTTTCGTCGAACGCACCGACGGCCAGGTCTACGTATCCTGCCTGGATATGGGCGGTTCCATGAACGTCGCCTTCACTCTTCTTGGCAGTATCGAGTTCTACATGCTCAGTTACGACAACCCTGAAGCGCTGGAGTATTTGGCGAATTTCATCGCTGATGTTTTTATCCATTTTGCCGAAGTTTCCATCGAA
>JAUSEB010000450.1 GCA_030650495.1 Armatimonadota bacterium
CCCGCAAGAGTCGCGGCGGGAGACACGGTCCACGTTATGCTCAACGCCTCTGACAACGGCAATGTTGCGAGCGTGACGGCGAACGAAGTGGCCCTCTCCAACACCGGCGGCAATGTATGGGAGGGCAATATCACGGCGGATTCCGGTCTGGGTTCCCACACTGTGACCGTGGTTGCGAAAGACGAAGCCAGCCTTGACTCCACCGATACGAGCGCTTCGTATCGGACTGACCGCATAGTCTGTGCCGGGAACCTGAGCGTGCGCAACGCGAGCATTGTTGGGGCGTCCAGCTCTTACCTGTTCAGGATGCTGGGTCGCGTGACATTGGTCGATGGCGACAGCTTCACGCTGGACGACGGCTCGGGGCAGGTGGTAAGCGTCACCGCCCCCGGCCATTCGATTGAGGTCGGAGACTACGCCACAGCGCGTGGTATCTTGAATCCAAACCTTAGCCCACCAACTCTGACAGGCTCGGCGGCCCACGCAGTGAAGCTGGATTGATCAGCGAAGAGTAATGAGCCGGGCCGAGCCTTTCTTGGCTGAGAGATGTGGACAACTACTTCCCATAACACCAAACTGCCCAATCGAACAAATGACCGTTTCGATGGCGTTATCGATTGGGCAGCCATATTTCGTTTTGGGCAGATTTGTCGAAATTCTTCCCCGCCAGCGCTGCCGGGAAAAGCCATCACCACTGCGCCGGATAGTAGTCTTTCACATTGTTCTTGGTGATCAACCTTCTCGGCAGATAGTAGACCGGCCTGGTGACGGGCTTGCCATTGAACCAGTCGGCTGCAAGCTTCATGGGAAGAGCGCCGTCTGATTCGGCGGACTGGTAAGTGATTGCATAGACTTCTCTTCCTTTCACGAAGTCCAAGCCCACCTTGCTGTGTCCGGCGGCAACTCTGATGATGTCTTCTCGGTGAGCCTTGCCGCAGGCCTCGTTTATGCCTATCTGCGCTCCCGAGTCATCCGAGCTTATGATGCCCTTTAGCTCAGGACCAAACCGGGTTATCCAATCGGACACAACCTGCATTGTCTTTTCAGCCTTGAGGCCTGTAGCCTGCATGTCCAGCAGTTTCATCTTGGGAGCGATCTTCTTGAGTTCGGTGACTGCCGCGAATGTTCTCGATGTGAAGCACGAACTACCCGGCATGTGGCGAACCAGGCAATAGCCACCCTGGTAGTTCATCTTCTCGGCAAATGCCCTGCGTATTTGGTGTTGCAATTATGGCGTGGTACGGTTGCCTGGCTACTATACGGAGCTGCAAATGAAATCAACCGGACATTGTATGGTTAGCCCAAGCTATGGCGCAAGCTGGATCATTGCCAATTGGCGGTGAGTGGCGAGTGGCACAAGTTAATTGTTTCGGAACAAAGGACTGTTCCCGGTAACTATCCAGGATGTATGAGATTTTACATCCCAATAGGCTGAGGACTTCAAGATTGCGGCCGCTGACGCAGCCAAAGAAGCGGCAACCCTGTCCCCGAATAATCACCGTCCCTGAATTCGCTCGTGGTCCGCTTTGTGAAACCGCTGTTTGTACTGGCATATACCAAATAACATTGGACTAGTCGGTTTGTCAAGTCTTTTCGCAACTTTTTTTAAGAATAAATTTGTGAATATCAGTTCCAGCGCGGAGAAACAGTAGAAAGGCAGAGGTTTATAGGCGCTCAAAGCTCATTCGGAACGATCAGCTTTGGCGCGAAGCCGATGTGGTCAACCGCGACGAGGTGGCATTCCACGCCACCTATGTTTCCTTCCAGCGCAAGTCCAACGCCTTCATGGATGTGCCCATAGACGAGGATGTCCACTGAATGCTCTTGCGAGGTTTTCAGGAACTCATTTGGTTCAAGGTCTGTTGAGAAAGGCGGATAGTGCAGCGCCACGATCTTCAGATCGAGATCCTTTGGAAGTCCTTCCAGCCCGGATTTGAGATAATTCAGTTCTCTCTGGAAAATCCTGGCGTTGGCCTTGGGGTTTTCGACCGAGGTGATGTCATCCATCCTCCATCCTCTTGTTCCTGTTATCCCAAGGCTATTCAGCAAGACCGGTTGTCCCTGCACCAGCGTTATCGACGGATGGACAATGTTCTGTATCTTTCGCGTCTGCTCCCGCTTCCACCAATAATCGTGGTTCCCGCGTATCAAAATCTTGCGGCCCGGGCGCTCTGCAATGTAGAGGAGATCGGGCAGGGCCTCCTCGATTCGCATAGCCCATGATATATCTCCGGCCACTATGATCACATCAGAATCAGTAACCGACGCGTCCCAATTGCGACGGATGGTCTCAGCGTGATCCCGCCAGGCAGGGCCGAAAATGTCCATCGGTTTTGGGACGGCGATGGAAAGATGCGTATCAGCTAAAGCGTAAATTGCCATTTGTTAGATATTCCCCCATTTAGAAGTTAGGAGTAAGAAGTTAGAAGTTAGAATAGAGACCCCACCCCAACCCTCCCCTAAAGGGGAGGGAGCAGTCCCCTTCCTTTAGGAGGGGGCTAGGGGGAGGTCGGCTACCGACTACCGTCTACTATCAACGATTTTCAAAATAACTGGTCAAAACCTACTCTCAAAGCTCAAGTTCGGAAGGATGCCTCCGATAATTAGTATAGTTGAATACGGTCGGCAAACGGAACAACATACTTGGCATTTCGGCTTTTTTTGATGTACGGCGTATAATCGCCGCGCGTCATAAGACGTCTACAGAACATCCCTGTACACAGCCGGGACGCCCAAGATTGCACCCGTAGGGGAGGTCAAGCAAGACGTGGGACTGTTTCAATTATTTGGTAAAGAGACTGTCGTAGGAATAGACATTGGCAGCAGTTGCATCAAGGCGGTAGAGATCGAGCCTTATGGCTCCGGTTGGAGACTGGCCAATGCCGGTATCCAAGCTACCCCTCCCGAGTCTTGTCGGGATGGGGTTATTACAAACACCCTTGATGTCGCTCAGGCTGTCAAAACGCTGCTAAGATGCGCGAATATGCGAGCCCAGGGGGCCATCGCCGCCATTTCAGGCTCGCAAGTCATCGTTCGCCAGGTCAAATTCCCCAAGATGACAGAGGCGTCACTTCGCAAGTCCATCAGATTCGAAGCCAGCAAGTACGTATCCGCGTCCATGGAGGACAGCGTGGTCGAATTTCAAATACTCGACAACGCTCAGGCGGACGACCAGATGAACGTTATGCTTGTTGCGGCGCCGCGCGACATGATAGAAAGCCGCGTGGCCGTCCTCGAAATGGCGGGGTTGGAGCCTATTTCAATTGATGTGGAAGCTTTTGCGCTCATACGCTCTCTTGCAGAGCGTTCCCTCGACTCCGAGTTCCTCAAAGGCTCCGTGGCTCTTATAGATATGGGCGCAAGCCATACGGACGTGAATATAGTTTGTGATGGCGATTTCGCCCTGACCAGGAATGTTCCTATCGCGGGCGATAGCCTTACGAGCGCCATCAAGTCGCTCACCGCTTTCTCTTTTGAGGATTCGGAACGGCTCAAGTTCGAGATGACCCTTCAGGACTCCGTTGACCAATTGAGCAGTCAGGAGACCGAAAACAAGTGCTGGCGTGTTGTGCAGCCGCTTCTCGATGAGTTGCTGCGCGAAATCCGCCGTTCGATGCACTATTACCAATCACAGTTTCCCGAAGGAGCCGAGCAAGCCGTCATAAAGAGAATCATCCTATCAGGCGGCGGCTCCCGCATGCCGGGAATGCCGGCCTATGTTTCAAGTAAGCTTAACATACCGGTGGAAATCGCCGATGTGTTCGGCAACAGCCTTATTAGCCCCGGACGTTTCACACCGGATTTCATTGATGAATACGGTCCGGCGCTCGCCATCGCAGCAGGTCTAGCTCTGAAAGAAGACGCCGCGAGAGCGGCATTGCCGATGGCCGCTTAGCAACACCGAAAGGAGAAATGGTTATGCCTTCGATTAATATGATCGCTATTCGGCGATCGGAGAAAAAGCGGTTTGAAGCCAATATGCGAAGGCTGCTGGTCATCATTCTTGCCGAGGTTGTCGCCGGAATAATTTTGGGCGGCTGGTTCACGGTGAGTATGTGCAACACGCGCGCCAGAATCGCGGACCTCGACATCCAGCTTCAGAAATTGCGGCCCACCGTAAGGAAGATCGAGGACTATGAGGCCGCAACGGCAAAGCTGAGGCCAAAACTTGAACTGCTGGAGGACGCGAAAACTCGCACACTTCGCTGGCGCAATATGCTGGCGGAATTGTCTGAGGTTCTTCCCAGTGACACATGGCTCACAAGGCTCGACACCGTCGTCGCTTCGGGATCAGATACTACATCCGGCGCCACAATGGTGAGCCTGAACGGTTTATCAGCGAGCCAAAACCAAATTGGCGAGACCATGCTGCGCTTGAACGCTTATCCTGACTTCGAGCGTGTGGATCTTCACTATACACAGAGCGCCGCGGTTGGTGAACGACAGGCGATTGAGTTCGAGATCGCAGCGGCGTTAACCCAGGATAATAAGGCAAAGGAGGGCGCGAGCGGTGATACTGGCAAATCTTAGGATCAGCGCAAAAAGCGTAATCACCCTGGCCGTTTTAGCAATCGCTCTCTTTGCGGCTAACGCGGTGGCGTACTTCGCCGTTTCAAAGTCATTAGGCAAGGCGCAGGCGGATCTGCTGTCCAGAGAAGACCAGGTGCGGAACAGCAAGAAAATCGCCGAACGACTGGATCAGTCCGAGCAGCGATACTTAGGCATGGAAAGCCGCCTCAGAACGTTGGAGAGCTCCGTAAGCAAGGCGGCCTATATTCCAACCATGCTTAAACAACTGGAGAATACGGGCAAAAGCGTAAACCTGCAGGTGCGCGGGGTTCGGCCTTCCGTGGTTCAAGAGGCGCCTGCCAACCGGACGATCCCGGAAGAGGGAGAAGGATCGGGAGACCATACGGCAGATGTTGCGTCCAAACCGGTTCCGCCTAAACCTTACGACACTTTACAGATTGACATAGAGGTGCGCGGAACGTATTGGAACACTATGCGTTTCCTCCAAGCTCTAACGTCATTCCCGAAAATAGTCGCGGTTGAGCGTATCAACATCACGCCAAATGCCGAGTGTTTCAGTTCAACGGGACGCGGAACGGGGTTATCCCCTTCTCTGACCGTAAGACTTAATCTCAGCGCATTTGTTTTTCCTGAAGTAAATAATACGTTAGCGACGGTAAGCGGCATATCGCCCGGAAATAAGACCGCTGATACAATTCAGCCCGCGGCTGCCGCTCCACCCACGAGCGCGCAAGTAGGCGTAAAGAATGGGAGGTGTAGAAATGAAGCTGGATAAGGCTGACACCCCCAAATATATAGTCATCGGCGCGCTGGTCGCGATCCTGGTGGGCTACACGGTATATCAATTCACCGGGAAAAAAGCGGCGGCGGGACCACCAGCGCCTGCGCCTGTGGTCCAGGAAGAGGCAGTTCCTGTTGATTCCAACGCCACTCAAGAGACTGTAAGCGTGACGGAGAAATCGCAACAAGCGGTCAAAGTGGCTTTATTGCCGCCTCAGATTACGCCTAAGCGAGACCCATTCGTTCCGCGCATTCTCCCGGAAGCGCCGGATACATGGAAACCGCCGGTTATGACGAAACCCACTCAGATGGCCTCATTGCCCTCGCTTCCGTCAGGAAGCCAGAGCGGTCTATTCGGCCTGAAGCCGGTACCCATCAGTATGGGGACATCGGGAAGCGCGGCGCCTAATGTGCAAGTGGACGCTGCTCCGCGTTTCACCCTGACCGGAGTAATCAGCGGACAGAGAAGCGTGGCTATAATACGCTCCGGCGAGTCGGAGAGACATATCGTAAGAGAAGGACAGCTTATAAATGGGAGATACCTCGTTAAATCAATTGGACGGGACAGAGTGGTTCTAACTTATGGAAACCGCTCGATCTACCTGAAGTTAGGAGGAGGAAATAATGCCAGTTAACATTTTTGCGGCGGGACACGGGGTTTGTGGAAGAATGAGAGCGGTTTTGCTTGTAACGGCAATTTTAATATTGTGCTCCGCTCCCGTGATTGCAGCGCAGAGAATCACTCAAGTGCAGGTGGCTAACCTGGATGGCAAAGTCCAGATAGCCGTAGCCGCCACCGAGCCTATTACGGTCAACGTCAAACAGTCGCAGGTCGGTAAGTTCTTGGCGTTTGACATCAGGGGCTACTACTCCCCAGTCAGAAGCGGTAAGGTAAGTATTGCCAGCGGTAAAATCTACAACGTAAGATATGGCCGGTTCAGGACGAACCCCCATGTCGCCAGGATAGCTCTCGCCACCCGCGGCAAGCTGACTTATACGACTCGTTTCATAAAAGACCGAACCAGCATGATAATAGATGTCTGGAAGGCTGGGAAGTCAATGGCCAAGCAGTCGCCTAAGCCTCATCTGGCGTTGGCGATGGCTCCTGCCGTGCGGTCAATTCCGTTGGTTACGCGGACGCCAAGCCCTCAGACTGTCGTCCGGGCAACCGACACCCGTATTGCCCAGCCTGTGGTCATCCGGCCTGTTGAAGTCGATGAGCAGCCCACCGAAATAAAGCCGGTTTTGGTCGCGGCGGCTCCAACGAGTCCGGCGCGGATCATCAGGAGAGCAGGCCAGCCTGTTGAGGATACGGTTAGTCCCAGTCCACAGAGAAATATCAGTCTCGACTTCGTTTCCGCCGAGATCAATGACGTTCTGAAAGCCCTTTCCGTACAGAGCGGAGCGAACATAGTCTCCGGGGCCGATGTAAAAGGGCAAATCACCGTCAGCCTGAATAGAGCGTCTCTGGAACAGGCTCTTGACTATGTCGCTAAGCTGAGTGGCTATAAATACGCCAAGGCCGGTCAAGAAACATATCTTGTGGGCAACAACGTCGGCGCGGCTATGGTAAGCGGCTCAGATACCGTCGTCACTGAAGCTATTACGCTTCGCCTTGTGACGCCTGACGATGCGCTCGTCAAGATGCTGAACGCCATGTGGCCCAACGTCAAAATAGCGTTCCCTAAGCCCAACGAGGCTAAAGAAACTGAAGATACGGGCAATGTGGGTCCGGGCCACCTTAAAGTCATCGCCGGCAAGGCGTACAAACTGACTCCGCCAAAACCCCTTTCCACCGTGCTGCTTAACGGCCCGTCCGGCGAAGTTGTAATGGTGAAGGAAGCGATCCAGAAGATGGAGGATTCGCTGGGACAGCGCTCCGATGGCTCCATAACGCAGGTCTACAGGGTAAAGTCCGGCAACGTAACCCAACTGATCAAGCTTGTCAACCAAGTTGTCCCGGTGGTGTCAGTATCTTGGGCTACGGACGCCTTCAAACTTGAGGGTGGAGACTTGGGCAACCAGCCGGACTACATCGTTTTGACCGGCCCGGAGCAGCAGGTGAACGAGGCTATTGAGCTGTTGAACCAGGTGGACACAAAACCATCCCAAATACTCATAGAGGCGAAGGTAGTCGATGTAATGAACGACGCCTTACGCGATATTGGCGTAGACTGGTCGTGGTCGACATTCTCGTCAAGAGGTTCGGTGGACATCAGTAATGTCAAGAGCAATCCGACCGAATTGCCCGAAACGGCC
>JAUSEB010000457.1 GCA_030650495.1 Armatimonadota bacterium
CCAGGGTTTACAGCTTCTGATCAGCCGTTTATCTTTGGCGAATCAGCCACAGGCCCGTTCGATATATTAGACGCGGGTCCGATTCGGAGACTCAATCCGCTGGCGGCCAGATTGAACGCGCTCGTCACGCAGAACCAGGCAAAAATCCTGGCGGAGCCAAATCTATTGGTGGCGAACGGCAACATCGCAAGCATACTGGTCGGCGGCGAAATACCGATACCCGTAGTCCAGTCCGGAGGCAGCGGAACTTCTTCCGTGACCATCGAGTGGAAAGAGTTCGGCGTGCGTCTGGCGATCAAGCCGATTATTGGCGACCAGGGCGTCATATTGTTGGATGTTGCGCCTGAAGTCAGCAATTTGGACTTCGGCCGTGCGATAAAGTTCAGCGGATTCGAGATTCCCGCATTGACCAGCAGGAAGTCTCAGACGACGGTTCAGGTGCGCGACGGGCAATCGCTGCTCATCGGCGGCCTCTACAACAGTGAAGACCGCAAGAATGTCAAGAGGATTCCCTTGCTGAGCAAGATTCCGCTCATCGGGGAGTTCTTCAAAACCACCAGCACCGACAAGATACGAACCGAGCTGGTTATATTGGTCACCCCGGAGATAGTCGAACCGGGAGCATTGCCCAGTGGACAGCCTGCGGCGACCGCCCTTAGGCAGGAAGTGATGACGGGGAAGTAGTTGTTGGTTGAGGGTTGAGAGTTAGTTGAGGGAAACCTCCCCCTAACCCCCTCCTTCGTAAGGAGGGGGGACTATTCCCTCCCCTTAGAAGTTAGAAGTTAGAAGTTAGAAGTTAGAAGTTAGAATTCTGTTGCATCGGTAGCCTGCTGCCGATGCCGGCGCCGAAGGCGCCGAACTCCCTCCCCTTTAGAAGGGGAGGGCTGGGGTGGGGTTCCATTCTAACTCCTAACTTCTAACTTCTGACTTCTGACCCACGGAAGTAATATATGGCAACAGAAAACAAAATCATTCGCGTACTTGTTGCGGATGGTGTTCGTGAGGCTAGAGAACGGCTCAGGGATATCCTGGCTGATGTAGAAAACGCGGAACTCGTGGGTTTGGCCAGAGACGGCCAGGAAGCCGCGCAGATGGCGCTGCAACTCCGTCCGGACATTATGCTGGTCAACGAGAATCTGTCTGTTTTGGACGGCCTGCGGGTTTGCGAGACTGTCAGTCTTGGCGCTCCCGAAGTTCGGACCGTTTTAATTGGAGATGGAGAAGCGCATAACTCAAAGCTGATGCGCCAGGCTCTGCGCTGTGGAGCGCGGGCAATCCTGAACGAGCCGTTGGAACCGGATGAAGTTGTTGAAACAATCCTGGATCTTTCGGCTCTTGACGATTACAGGAGCACCGACGAATATCAGGCGGTCGCGGATGCCACCAAGGCTCCTAAAGTGGTGGTGGTAACCGGCGCAAAGGGCGGTATTGGAAAAAGCACTATCGCCACTAACCTGGCGGTCGGGCTTGCGAAGCAGACCGGCGACCGTGTTGTCTTGGTTGACCTGTATACGCAGTACGGCGATGTTGCGTCGATGATGAACATCGTCCCAACGCGGACCATTATCGACCTGATTCCGATGTCGTCCGAGATAGACATA
>JAUSEB010000459.1 GCA_030650495.1 Armatimonadota bacterium
CATGTCTACTTTGTAAACATCAGCGGAGGCGAGCCGTATCTAAGAGCGGATTTGCCGGAGTTGATAGATCTTGCCGACAGGCTTTTGACTCCCAAGCTGATTCACATTCCGACAAACGCGATTCTGCCTTCTCGCATCGAGGAAATGACGTCAGACATGCTGGGGCGCCTGGCGCGAAATGGCCGAGGCACGATGCTTACAATCAAACCATCCTTCGACGGCGTCGGCAAGCTACATGACGAGATACGCGGCATATCCGGCAACTTTGAGAAGTTAATGGATACTCTCGACCGCCTGCGCAAACTGCAGAGCGTCTACCCGAATTTGGAGGTCGGCCTTGGCACCGTTATTTCCGTCTATAACATCGAGAAGGTCGAGGAAATAGCCAACTTCGCTCATTCCCAGCATGTTGACAGTTACATTAGCGAGATCGCTGAACGCCGCAGCGAGATGTTCAACACGGAATCTCCAATCACTCCATCAGCGGACGCATATGAGAAGGCAATCAACACATTTGCCGACCTCAGCCGCAAACACATGTCGAACGCCGGCAAGGTCGGAAAGATGACGCAGTCGACACGGCTTGTCTACTACGATCTTGTGATTCGCATACTTAGAGAGCAGCGCCAGGTGTTGCCCTGCTATGGCGGTATATCCAACGCGCACATCAGCCCGTACGGCGACATCTGGCCATGCTGCATCCTTGGCTATGACAAGAGCATGGGGAATCTCCGCGATTACGATTACGATTTCCGGCGGATATGGCGGTCAGAGCGGGCGGCGGAGGTGCGGCGGCACATAGCCGGCGGCAATTGCTGGTGCCCGCTGGCCAATCAGGCGTATTCCAATATCTTATGCAGTCCGGCTGCGTTGGCGAAAGTCGCCTTGAACATGTTAAGAGGGGGGAGGTAGAAGGAAGAAGCTAGAAGTTAGAAGTTGGGAGTTGGGAGTTAGAAGTTAGAAGTTAGAAGTTAGAAGTTAGAAGTTGGGAGTTGGGAGTTGGGAGTTAGGAGTTAGGAGTTAGAAGTTGGGAGTTAGGAGTTGGGAGTTAGCGGCTAGTATTCACTAGCAACTAGCAGCCGCCGGATAAAGTCGATTTCCGCGTAGCTCCGGGCCTTGTGCCCGGTCCGGTTGAGCGTGGCCTCCGGCAAATTTGCCGCCCACAAGGGGCGGGGCTACGTTAGTCATGGACTTTATCCGATCCCTGCTAGCTGTCAACTAACAACTAACAACTTTTTTCATGATTGAAAGAGCAGGATTATCTTGAATTTGGGAAGCGCTCGGCTCGCCAATATAGCTTGCGTCGTTTTGCTTTTTGTGCTCGTTCTGGCTTTTTTCCATGAAGTAGTCTTCAGCGACAAGCTGATCTACGGCCAGGACATCATCGAGCAAGGTTATCCGCTCGCCTGCTTCAGCCACAATTGCATCAAGCATGGCTACGCGCCTATCTGGAACCCTTATATGATGAGCGGTATGCCGATGTACTCTTCGCGGCCCATGTATATTCTAGGCATTCTGAATCCCTACTTCTCACCGCGCCTGAATGTAAACCTTTTCATATACGTATTGCACACGGCGCTCGGATGCCTGTTTATGTTCGCGCTGATGCGCCGATGGGGAGCGTCCAGGACAGCCGCGATGGTTTCGGCGACGGCGTTTGCGTTTTCCGGGTTCTTCGTCCCTAAGATATACGCCGGACATGGGGGCGCGTTTATGTCCGGCGTCTGGATTCCCCTCGTGTTCCTGCTGCTTGACGTTACTATCGCCACCAGAAGCCCGGTATTCGCGGCGTTGACCGGCGGAGCTTACGGAACGCAGGTTCTGGGCCAGCATCCGCAGTACGTCTTCTACACGCTGCTTGCGATGACGGCGTTCACAATCTATAGAGTATATCCGCTTGCTCTGCGACCATTCAAGATACGATCCCTAGGAGCGCAATTGGGTCTTGTTGGGATAATAGGTTTGTTCGCTCTCGGTATATCGGCGGTTTATACGCTGCCGTTCGCGCAGCTCACTTCATTGTCAAGTAGAGGCGGCGGCACGGGCTACGCCTATTCATCTTCTTTGTCGCTTCCTCCAGCGAATCTGATAACCACTTTTTCGCCCAACTTCTGGGGATCGCCAGTGTATCACAACTCGGTCTGGGGAGCGTTGTACTGGGACGCCAGTCTCTACGTTGGTATTATTCCTCTGATGCTCGCGCTGATAGCGTTTTTATTTGCGAAAAGACCGCATTCGGCGTTTTTCAAGTGGCTAGCGGTTGCGGCAATACTTGTAGCGCTGGGCGGGCACACGCCTCTTTACAGGATTTTGTACCACGTGCCCGGCTTCAGCCTTATGAGAGTTCCTTCAAAAGCCCTCATCCTTTACGCATTTGCCATGGCCGTACTCGCGGGCTTTGGCCTCGATACGGTCATTCGGAGTGATGAGCGGCTTAAACGTAAGATCAAGGCGTTGTTGATCGTTCTGATCGCCCTTGCAACCATAACGGCGGTAGGTTATTTCGCCGCACAATCAACCATCCTGAATCTGGCGAGAGAATTCATAATGACGGCTAAAGCCAACCCTGAGCAATATCTAAGGAAACTGCCCGGCCTTTACACTCTCCAAACAAAGGGATTTGCTCTGTCTTTCCTCTTCACGGCGTTGGGGGCCGCTCTTATCTGGATTGCGGCAAAGAAAGGTCTTTCCAAGGCGGTTTCCACGGCAATTGTGGGATTGGCCTTCGTTGACCTCGCCATATTCGGCGCGCCGCTCGTGCGGACGGTCGACCACCGCGCCGCATATCGAACGAACGCCTCTGAGGTCGCATTCTTCAAGAGCCAAACCGGCCAATTCAGAATTTTGCCGCTCCAGCATTCGAGGTTTCCTTATGCCATTGGGACGCTCACGGGCGTTCAGAATGTGAATGGCTACTTTCCGATTATTCTGCGCCGCTACGCTGTGTTCGTGGCCGCTGTAAATAACCAGCCGATGAAAGTGGACGTGAGCGCGGATATTGCCAACTACAAATCTCCCCTGCTAGACCTTCTGAACGTCCGGTATGTGCTGTCAAAGAAGCCGTTAACCGACCGAAATCTCAAGCAGGTCCATCGCGGCAGAACGTATATATATGAACGCGAGACACTGCCGAGGGCATTTATTGTACACTCGGTTGAACTAGCGCCTAACGGGGAGGCAGCTTTACGCCGGGTGAAAGCGAAGGGATTTGACGCCAAGAAGCGGATAATCATAGAGTCCGAGCTTCCTATCCCTGACGCCGAGCCGGCCATAGGACCGGAAGCCGCTGTTGTGGTTTCCTATAAGCCCCGAAGAGTCGACTTGTCGGTTCAGTCCTCCGCGCCGGGGTATCTCTTTCTCAGCGAGGTCTACTATCCCGGCTGGCGCGCCACCGTGGACGGAGAAGCCACGCCCGTGCTTCAGGCGAACTACCTTTTCCGCTCGATCTACATCCCGCCGGGGAAACATGCGATCAGCTTCGTTTACGACCCACCGCTTAGGGCATTCGCGAAAAAAATCAGTATCTCTTCGGCGTTTGCTCTGCTGGGAGTCTGCTTGGCCGGGCTTGCTATGCGCCTGCGGCGGCGGATTGCTTGAATAAATTTCCGGCTGCTCTCTGGACTTGGGTTTGGGTTTCGACCCTTCCACCAAACAACCTGGAACAAGGTTTCTCTCTAGCGAAAGCGCCGGTGATATGAATCCCGGCGCTTTCGTCGTTTTGCGCGTGGATTGCGTGCTCAGCGGAGATGCGCGAGACGATTCCGGCCACCCCATCCTTTGGACTGGCTGTCCCGCCAGAATCACACATCGAGGCCCCGTTTTTCTCTCTTTGCCGCCTCTTTCTCTGTTGCCTTTGGACTTTTGCATTTAAGTCCAAAGGAGGTTTTTCGCTCAGGTTTGTGAGTTTTCGCTACTGTTGCGCGCTCGTGGGATTGGAGCAGCGAGGTGTCCGCTGTTCATTGGAAAGTTGCCCTAAAGATTCTTTGGCTTCTACCCGATTATGACAATGGACACTAAGCTCGAAATTGGATAAAACCGCCGATGGCGGGCGCAATTGTGGAATGAAGGGTTTGATGCAACGGCAATTCATTGCCGTCACATCAAAAAGCAAACGCGTAGCCGGAGAGCAGCAGGAAGCAATGAGGAACCAGTGGTAACCCAACTGCCGATCTTACAAACTGAGAACTACCTCCCAGCGACGACTCAGTCTGCGCTGTCGGACGAAGAGCTCGTCAGATTTCGGCACAAGCCAGCTGACGAGGTCGGTCGCCAACGGATAGCTGCCGTGATTAGCGATTGCCGTCGCATCCGTCATCAGATGGACCACGCTGTCGGGGGGGGGGGGGGGGGGGGGGGGGGGGGGGGGGGGGGGGGGGGGGGGGGGGGGGGGGGGGGGGGGGGGGGGGGGGGGGGGGGGGGGGGGG
>JAUSEB010000003.1 GCA_030650495.1 Armatimonadota bacterium
TGCCGTTCTCTCCGCGCCCTCCGTGGTTCGAGAGGCTCACCACGTCCCGAGCCCGTCGAGAGACGCGCCTCTGTGGTGAGATTGTTCTGGTTTCGCCGGCGCTGCAACAAATCGATTCTCACACTCAGGGAATTCCGGCAACGTCGAAGTGTCTGGGTGTTGGCTCATTTTAAGGTTTTGAGAATTCTCAAAAGGTGAGATTGTCAAGAAAGCAATGGGTGACCTCATAGCCACAATGACAAAGGTAAAGACGCGACCCCATTGCCTTCGACCCCATTGCCTTTACTCGGCACGCTTGGGATAGGTTTTGATCTTCGTGATTCTTAGACCGCTCGACGTCCAGCCCAGATCATAACCCACGGGCTCCCCTTCTGTTAAATCCGCGGGGGTTTTTGCCTCGCCAAAAAGAATGACCAGCTCATAAGAAAAGGTAAGCTCGCGCCCGCTCTCGGTGCGAACGATCCCGGTCTTATTGGACGGGAAAAGCTTGGTAATGACTCCATGATGGTATTGGTCGTTCGGGTATATTGTTCCGGGATGATCGTTGGTCTCGCTCATAAAGGTAATTTTGAACCTCCTGGGCCTACCCGTCGCTCGTAGGCTCAATTGATGGCAAATTCAGCTCCCATAGTTACCTACTCTCACAACCCAACATTCTGCTATAAGAGCCTAGCGGACCTACTGCTCGGGCGAGGAGAAAATGCGAGACTATTTACAGGGGATGCTTCTGGGTCGCGATCCGGCCTTGAAGCTGCATGAGACCATCGAGCACCGCTTCAGGCCGCGGTGGGCAGCCGGGGACGTAAACGTCCACCGGTATGATTCGATCGATCCCTTGCACCGTGGCGTAGTTGTCATAAAAGCCGCCGCTAGCGGCGCAAGCCCCGAATGCCATGACCCACCTTGGTTCAGACATTTGCTCATAAACTCGCTTTAGCACCGGCGACAGCTTGTGATTGACTGTCCCGATAACCATCAGCAGATCAGCCTGGCGCGGACTAAAGCGGGGCAAAAGCGCGCCGAAGCGGTCTATGTCGTAGGGCGACATCGAGAGCGACATATACTCCATGGCGCAGCAGGCAGTCGCAAACGGGTAGGGAAACAGAGAATATTTTCGCGCCCAGCCGACGGCCTTATCCAAGCGCGTGAGAACAACGCTCTCCGCAAGTAGAGTGTCCGGGGCGGATTGCGATTTAACTATGGGATTAGCCATTTCCATGTCACGATCACGAGTCTCGGTAGGAGGATTACTGTTGAGCGGAAGATTACTACGATTTTTCCCGACAAACAAACGCCAGCCACGCTACCTCACGCGCAGGCTCATCCCCTTGGCGAGATTCCGGCACCAAGCAAAGGAGGCTCTTCTCATTGTTTCCTCGCCTGTTACCAGTTTAATTTCTAATATCGTCAAACGTAAAATCAGAGCCGACGTTCCTTAAATGGATTAATAATGAACGTATCCAAAAGGTATAGAAACTCCGGGGACATAATACTGATTTCGCTGGCTCTCAATCGGCTACCGATCGATCGGCTTGCGAGGAACCCCGCGAAAAGTCCGACAACCTTCCCGATTCCGATGGCCTCGCCCAGGAAGTCGTCGAAGAGCTCGAAGCCGCCCTCGAACAAGTCCGCTTTAGTATCCACGCTCCCAGTCTATGACATTTTCCAACGGCAGGTCTTCCAGGTAACGAGTCAGGTTTTTACAGAATAACTTTACCCCGCGGTGCTCGGAGACGTCCGTTGCCGCCGATATATGAGGCGTAATGACAACGCGCCCATCATGCCACAGACGCAACTTGGGCGGGCGTTCGAATTCCCCGACGTAGGCGTGGGGTCAGACTCTTACGACATGACTATCTTTGTTGATTCGTCGATCCCAGATCCCGGCTTCCCAGCT
>JAUSEB010000024.1 GCA_030650495.1 Armatimonadota bacterium
CAGAGGGCTCGTGACAACGTAAAGGCGCTGGGATTGAAGCTATTCCCGGCGAGCGAGTCCTACGCTTCATCCACGGTTACAGCGATCGACGGCCCCGAGGGCGTGGACATCAAGAAGCTGTTGCAGGTTCTTCGTGACGAGCACAAGGTAGTCCTCGCCGGTGGCCAAGCAAAGCTGGAGGGCAAGATATTCCGCATAGGACACCTGGGCTGGGTATCCGAAAAGGACATGGACGAAGTAGCCGCCGCGCTAAAGGTGGCGCTGCCCAAGGTGGGGTTCAAGGGATAGGCAGATTCTTCTTCATTCCGACTTTCGCCGGAATCCAGGTTGTTTCTAATCTACCTGCGTTGTTCTGCGGAAAGAGCATGCCGAAGATACGGCGCCTCATCAAGGGCCCGAAGCCGCGCGGTAATGCGTCCCATATTCCGTCATACCGGCGAAAGCTGGTATCCAGCGGGCATTGGTGAATAGGCAGCCCGCCGTATATATCCTCGCAAGCAGGAGGAACGGCACACTTTACGTTGGCGTAACTTCAGACCTTGTGGGAAGAACATGGGCCCACAGCAATGACGTTGTGCAAGGGTTCACCAACCGCTACGCTGTTCATCACCTGGTCTGGTATGAAGTACATGAGTCCATGGAATCCGCCATTGTGCGGGAAAAGCGGATAAAGGAATGGCGCAGGAAGTGGAAGCTGGAATTGATTGAAGCTTTCAATCCAAATTGGCTGGACTTGTATGATACGATAGTTTGACTGGAGAGTTCGGCCGAAAATGTCTTTCCAGTATTGATACGGATTTCCGGAACCTATTGTTTGCGCGCGGTCTGGATTCCGGCTTTCGCCGGAATGACGTTTTGTAGTAGAAAGCACTCTGAATGTTGATCCTCTCAAATGGACCAAACACGGAATGACGTTTTGTAGAAGGCGCTCTGAATGTTAATCCTCACCGATGGGCCAAACGACGGGCAGCGAAGGCGGACAAAGTCGATAGAGCAAGCCGGAAGATGATGACCAACGTCCGCTTGATTGCCTGGCGACTCTGCGCACTTTGCGCCGTAAACCCATGAATGACAGCATGCCCAAACGTCCCGTCCTTCTTCTCATAGACGGCAATAACCTGGTGCATCGCGCCTACCACGCGTTGCCGCCGCTCACTGCGCCCAAAACCGGCGAGATGGTCAACGCGGTGTTCGGCTTCGCCAGCTCCATCCTGAAGGTACTCGCCGACCTCAAACCTGACTACTGCGGCGTTGCCTTCGACAAAGGGCACAGCTTCCGCCGCGCCGAGTTCCAGGCATACAAGGCGCAGCGCAAGAAAGCCGACGAAGAACTGACGAG
>JAUSEB010000028.1 GCA_030650495.1 Armatimonadota bacterium
CTTGTCTGATGAGGTTATGGAGTCAAGGTGTTCTTCAGTCATCTACTTGCGCTCTGTTGTATTCATTAATCGCCGGTTCCATGCCTTCAGCAAGGATGGTTTCGACTGCATCGGCTGCTTTCTCAATCGCAGGTTTGACCAGAGCAAGTTCGGCGCGCGAAAACCTGCTCAGGACATAGTCAACGGAGTTGCCTTTCATGGCGCCTATGCCGATTCGTATGCGTGGAAATTCCTGGGTGTGAAGCCGGTCGATAATGGATTTCATTCCTTTATGACCGCCGGACGATCCCATCGGCCTGATGCGTATCTTTCCGATAGGAAGATCAGCGTCATCATAAATAACAATTATGTCTTGCGGCGCTATGTTCATCCTGCGAGCAAGTTCGGACACCGAGTCGCCGCTGAGGTTCATGAAAGTCTGTGGCTTAGCGAGGACTACTTCTTCGCCCGCGATTAGGGCTTGTCCGACCAACGCTCGACAAGATCGCCGCAGCACACGGACGTGATGGCGTTTGGCGATCAAATCGACCACATCAAAGCCGACGTTGTGCCTGGTGTGCGCGTAGCGACGCCCCGGGTTGCCCATTCCTACAATCAGCTTCACGCGTAACCTGCCCATGAATCGCTGAAAAGCGCGCTTACTGATGTCTCAGTGTTGATGCGGCCTATGGCGTCCGCAAGCAGTGGAGCTACGGATATGACCACGACTTTATCAATCATTTTATTCCGAGGCAGAGGCAGCGTGTCGGTGACGATAACCTTCTCTATTGGAGCTTCCGTAAGTCGTTTTGGCGCGTCATCTGAAAACACTGGATGGGTGCAGCAAGCGTAAACGATCTTTGCGCCACGCTCGATGAGGGCAATTGCGCCCTGGGCTACAGATCCGCCCGTGTCTATCATATCGTCGATCATAACCACGGCTTTACCCTTGACGTCACCTATAACCTCCATCACCTCAACGCGGTTAGGCTCAGGCCGGCGCTTAGCGATAATCGCAATCGGCGCTCCAAGCGCCTCGGCAAGAGCAGTTGCTCTCGGCACGCCGCCAACGTCAGGTGACACAACCACTGTATCGTGGTTCAAAGCAACACTTTTACGAAGATAATCGGCGATTATCGGTCCGGCGTAAAGGTGGTCGACCGGCACATCAAAAAACCCTTGAATTTGCCCGGCATGCAAATCTATGGTAAGCATCCGTGACGCTCCGCTCCAGGTGATCAGATTTGCCAAAAGCTTTGCGGTAACAGGCTCGCGCGGCTGAATCTTCTTGTCCTGGCGGGAGTATGGATAATAGGGCATGACAACGTTTATGCGCTTTGCCGACGCCCTCCGAAAAGCGTCGATCATGATCAATAGCTCCATGATGGAGTTATTGACGGAACAGCATCCGGATTGGATGATGAAGATGTCGTCGCCGCGCACGCTTTCATCTATCTTGACGCGAATCTCACCGTCAGCAAAGGTTGAAACAAGCGCCTTGCCGAGCGGCGCTCCAAGCTCTTTTGCTATATTAGCCGCAAGCTCCGGGTGTGAAGTCCCGGAGAATATCCGGATGTCTTTCAGTGGCGGCACGTTGTTTCTCCTCCAGCTTCTTGATATGTGGCAAGGTCAACAACGGAATTATTCCCGACAGTCGCCTTGCTCAACCTGACAAATGGGCCGATGGAGCAGTGTTCCCCGATGCGGGAGCCTCTTTCGATGATAGTGCACGGATGTATAACAGTATCTCGTCCGATGAATACATCGACTTCGACGTATGTCGTATTCGGGTCCACGATTGTGACGCCGGAGAGCATTAGTTCTCGCAGTATACGTTCGCGCATAGCCGCGGCGGCTTCGGCAAGCTCGATGCGGGTGTTGATTCCCATTACCTCCGAAGAGTCCTCTATAACCATTGCGTCAACAAGATTCCCTGAAGAAGATAGCGCGCCTACCACATCAGTCAGATAATATTCTTTTTGCGCATTGTCGGTTCTCAGCGATTTGAGGCTATCGACCAAAGCTCCCGCCCGGAAAGCGTACATCGAAGTCCCAACTTCTTTTATGGCTTTTTGTTCGGGCGCAGCATCTCTTGCTTCGACAATCCTGTCCACGGTTCCATTGCCAAATCTAACAATTCTTCCATAAGAGCCGGGATCGTCCATCTCGGTTGTCACCAGAGTCGCCGCGGCGCCGGAAGACTTGTGGTTTTCGATAAGAAGTTTCAACGTTTCCGGGCGTATAAGCGGAGCATCTCCGGGAAGCACAACGACTGCCGCATTGGGATTTGTAAGCAGAGGCGCAACCTGCATGACTGCGTGTCCAGTGCCAAGCTGCTCTGTTTGGGAGACATATTCCACATCCGTTCCCAAACCCTGCATCACGCGGCCCGCGTCGTATCCGACGACAACAATTACTCTATGAATTTCAGCCTGAACACATGCGTCTATAACATGCCGCGTGATTTCTTTTCCGCAAATCCTATGAAGAGCCTTAGGCGTGGATGACTTCATCCGCGTGCTCTTACCGGCAGCCATTATAACCGCAATCAATTCGCTGTTCATAGACGTATTATTGGCGATTCCGTCTTGTCTGTTCACGGTCAGATAATACCATACCGAATGTCTTATTGCCAGGGATGTTGTTAGTTGATAGTAGATGGCCTGGATTTGCAATCCTGTGCTATCTAAACAGAACCATCAACTAATAACTATCAACCCTCAACCAGCATTATTACCTTGTTTTTGCAGAATCACTAATTCCCAAGCGTTAATAGCATTGACAACGGTTCGATTGGCAGCTTAGACTGGATTTTAGATAGTATAGTCAGGAGATTATGATTTGCGCCGAACGATTTTCCCTCGAATCAGCCATAGCGCTTCTTTTTTACTTGTTAATATCTTACTGGTGGTAGCTTTACTAATACTCTGCGACAACTCAGCAAATGCCGCCTTTATTTGGACCTCACCATGCAGATATAGAATCCTGCTTTCCACCAACCCGGTTCAGCCGTTGTCCAATTCTCCCGTAGCAATAGATATGGATTTCCCTCAATTGCTGGCAAATATGGGTTCTACGGAAACATTCGATGAGAACACAATTGAAATAGTGACCTATAACAGTGCGGCTTCTCCCAAAGTATATGACGCTTCCCGTTCGGGATACGAAAAATACCTTTTGCCGTGGAGAGTGAGCAAGTATTACGGAATCAGCAGAGTTACCTTGAGCTTTCCATTAATATCCAATACCCAAAAGGATTACGCGGTTTATTTCGACACCAAAGAGTCCGGCATTGGTAAACCAGACAGGCCTAGAGGCATAGTTGGTGATGGCGATTTCTTTTCCGAGGAATATGAGAGAAGAGAGATCGGCGCCGGTCACATGGACACGTTCTGTGATTTCGATGGTGATGGTGACCAGGACCTGTTTAAGGTGACCTTGGAGCCGTATATCTATTGCTATGAAAATATCGGAAGCGGCGGATTTGAAGAAAAAGGCAAAATGACTTCTAACGGAGTTATTTTAACGCTTCCTAATAACGGAGAAGGGCGAAGTTGGCCCGCGCTTCGGTTCAATGACCGGGACGGCGATGGCGACCAGGATTTGTTCGCATCGTTCAGCGATGGGTCTGACATGGGCTTTGTAGTTCGCTTCAAGAATACTACAACTCCGGGCGGCTTGATCACATTCACCCGGGTCTCGGATGCAAATAACGGGCGGCTGCTCACAGTCACCGGAAAATCTTTGGTTAACCCCTGGTTTACGTCCATTGCGATTGTCGACTGGGACGGTGACGGCAAACTCGACGTTTTATCCACTCCGGCAAGCTATCTCGAATTCAACAGAAATACCGGTACCGGCAAAGATATTGCGAATATAGAGCTTCCGGGGCCGAAGTTATGGTCGAGCCGTCTGTTGTCACTGCTGCGTTTAGTACGTATTTTTACATTGAGTCGCAGGACAGGCGCAATGGCATAAAAGTCAGCATGAATCCTCACGGGGCAACTGTAGGCCAGCTTGTCTCGGTATTAGGGAAGAGTTGGATTGGAACCTCTGATGGTGAGCGCTATATAACTGCCACAGGGTTGTTCACAGTAGGTTCCGGCAGTATAGATCCTGTTGCAATGCCTACTCATTCGCTGGGCGGAGCGCCGTTCTTATATGATCCAGGACCCAAGACCGGGCAAATGGGAACGAAAGCGTGGATACGTGAGAACGGAGGCGTACTTACCGATCTGATGGGATTAAACAATGTCGGCCTGTTTGTAACAGTATGTGGAAAAGTAACCGGAACAGTCACCGGCTATTTCTTCATGGACGATGGGTCGGGATTCGATGATGGAGACCCTGCCAAATCAGGCATAAAGGTTGCATTGCCTACCGGAGTAAGCGCTCCCGCGATAGACACATACGTTGTGGTTACAGGAATCAGTTCAAGCTACAAGACAAGCCCATTGAGTTCTGATGTGTTTCGCCTTCTCCGCCCCCGCCAGGCTTCCGATATAATCCCTCTTGATCCGTAAAGAGTTAGACGCAGATGGGAGAGAGAGTCGCAAGAGTCGAGGGAAGAGTCGAAGGTTTAAGACATCGGTATTGCCTCATTAAACATTAAACCGGCTTAGGCTTCAAAGAACAAGCCTAAGCATAGAAGCATAGAAAACTCATCGCTCGTTACTCATCGCTCATCGCTGGCTTT
>JAUSEB010000154.1 GCA_030650495.1 Armatimonadota bacterium
CGTTCGCAATCGCATCCGCTAGTCTTTCGACCGGCAAAACCGACAAAATGTTCAGCGCCACCTTCGGCCCGACCCCAGACACCGTCAGCAGCATCTCAAAAAGAGTCTGCTGGTCGAGGTCTGGGAACCCGTAAAGCGCCAACGCGTCTTCCTTGACATAGGTAAACGTGAAAAGGCTGATCTTGCTGCCGACCGGCGGCATTTCAGCTATCACCGAAAGAGGCGTG
This sequence comes from Armatimonadota bacterium, assembly GCA_030650495.1. Taxonomy (GTDB): domain Bacteria; phylum Armatimonadota; class UBA5829; order UBA5829; family JAUSEB01; genus JAUSEB01. The sequence goes on from JAUSEB010000154.1 coordinate 228, forward strand.
AAGACCTTATATCCCACGCCGCCCACGTTGATGACGGCGAAGTCCGCGCCCACTCTTGTCAACTCCCCGGATAATTCAGCTATCACCTTAGTAAATAACCTTGTTCAGCGGGTATTCCACGATGCCCTGCGCTCCCGCGCGCCTAAGTTTCGGAATTAAATCGCGCACGACCTTCTCCTCGATAACTGTTTCGACCGCAACCCAGTCTTCATCGCTCAACGGCGATAACGTCGGCTTTTTCAACGCCGGCAGCGTTTTTGTAACCTCCGCCAGGGCCGTTCTAGGCACGTTCATTTTGAGTCCCACAAGACCCTGGGCGTTCAGCGCTCCCGTAAGCAACATGGCTAAATTCTCTATTTTTTGGCGTTTCCAGTCGTCCGCCCAGGCATCTTTATTGGCGACGAACATAGTGCAAGACTCAAGCAGGACCTCGACGATTCGTAGATTATGCGCCACCAGCGAGCTTCCGGTTTCCACGTTCACGACAATCGCGTCCGCCAAATCCGGCACCTTCGCCTCACACGCGCCCCAGGAGAACTCGACGTCGGCCTCAACCCCGTTATCTCCGAGCCAACGCTCAGTCATGCGCACGTACTCAGTACTGATCCGCTTACCCTGCAAATCCTTCACGCAATTGATGTCGGACCCGTTCTGGGCGGCCAGAACCACCCTTATGGGCTTTCTGGTCCTCTTGGCATACACGAGTTTGGCTACTTCTATTACGTCAGAACCGTTGTCGACGATCCAATCTTTTCCCGTAAGCCCGGCGTCGAGGATTCCCGCCTCGATGTAACGGGGGATTTCCTGCGGCCTCAGAAGAAGAGGCTCCAACTCGTCATCGTCAACAGCCGGGGCGTACGAGCGACTGTCTACCTGAAACTCATAGCCGGCCTTCTTAAACATCGAAAACGTTGCGTCCTGCAGGCTGCCTTTTGGCAAGCCGAGTCTAAGCTTCAACATCCCACCTCTGGTCTATTGCTATTAACACCTCTGAAATTATAGCCGAGGCAAGCCTTTCGGTCAACGAAGCGGTAATAGTTCACTTTTGGTGAGTACAATTTTAACCTCCCCCAACCCCTCCTTCGTAAGGAGGGGAGCTACAACACTTCCCCCTTACGAAGGGGAGCTACAACACTTCCCCCTTACGAAGGGGA
>JAUSEB010000039.1 GCA_030650495.1 Armatimonadota bacterium
TGACGCTTCAGCACCCGGCTTGGCGCGCAGCGCGATTACGCTGCTATTTCACACTCCGGGGTGGGGGATTTTGAAGGGGCCACAAGGGGGGGAGTTTGGGTGGCCGCCGGGGATACAGTGCCCTTGATTGCTCCGCAGCATTCTCCTGAACTATAACGTCGCTCTTGCTGATCGCCGTATGACGGCCCGTACGTCTTGACCAGCATCGCGTAATCTATCTTCGCACCGAACGAATCCTCTACTGCTTGCAGATAAAGCTTGAGGCCGTCGCTGGTCAGTTGCACGCGATTTTTTAGGCGACCGGATAAATCATCAATAAATACTTTGGCGCAATCGGCATCGCGGTCACCGACTAGCCAGCCAGGCACCAGCTTGGTATCGGCGTCAATCGCAATCCACGTCCACACGTCACCCTTTCCGAGCCCGCGCAGATGTACTGGCGTGTCCTTCTTTTTGCTGTAGCAAAACGACCATATCTCATCGACCTGGACGCGCTTGCAGGGCAGATTGCGCAGGGTTTCGTTCTGGTAGATCGCGCAGGCCGTGCCCAGGTCAACCAGCAGCTTGGTAACGGTATTGATGCTGCATCCGAACATGCGGGTAATGGCGCGAAGGCTATTACCTTCCAAGAGACAGCCCAGGATTCGGACGCGAGTTTCTAGTGGTAGCCGGTTCACGTCATAGAGGATATTCGCTTTGTTCCCCCTAGTTAAGCATATTATTCAGTTTAACGGCTTTAAACACGACTTGCGCCGCATATATAATACTTTATCACATCAATAGATAATGCTAAAGTGCTTATGCCCCGGTGCTAAATGGTACCTAAAGCTGTTATCCGGAGGCGCTCGTGGACTCTTGGAGACGCGTATGCCAATCAGTAATCAGGTCAGGCGGTTAGGTTCCACTTGGGCTACCGGAACAGGTTGGCCCAAAAGGCTTCTTTGGGTGCAAATCCAAGGTATTCGCGGTTGGTCCGCTCTTCAGCGCCTTGAAATGCGGTTTCCGATCATGGTTCTGGTCGGGGAAAACGGTGTCGGCAAAAGCACTCTTCTTCAAGCCGCCGCATCTGTTTACAAATCGAACGTCGCATCCAAGTTTCGATTCGCATCCGACTTTTTCCCGGATACCACTTGGGACAATATTCAAAAGGCTGAAGTGGCAGCCGAAATCCAACAAGGCGGCGACCGCTTCAAGGTAAGCGTCCGAAAACCGACTGGCCGTTGGCGCGGAAATCCTGATCGCCCTGAGCGCCCAGTGCAGTACATC
>JAUSEB010000041.1 GCA_030650495.1 Armatimonadota bacterium
ACCCTTCGTTTTGGCCATGGCGGTGAATACGTGTCGGCCAAGCATGTGAGTGTATATAAGCTCCGCCGCAGGCTCCGGTTACCTTCTCCAGATACGGGCGCTCAAACTCCTCGTAAAACGCCGCTCCCGCAAGACACGCGGCGTCCAGCGCGATGTGCCCCACTACGTCATTTGGGACCCACATGTTGCCCATGGGAACGATCCGTCCCCCGGCGATCTCCGTGTTGTTTTCGCGCTGGAGATCGAACAGCGGCATTATGACCGCCGTGCATTCCTCAAGCGTCCGGTGGAGATTGTCCGGATCATCGTAGAACTCGGTAAACATGTTGTTGCCCATCACGGCGTTGACCATATCCAGAGGGCCGTTCGCGCCCCGGTAACTGGCAAGGAGGACGCCTTCGCCATGGTCGCGGCAGTAAGCAAGTCCTTTTGCCAACTTCTGAAGCCAGGGGCTGTTCATATCCGGGCGCAATTCCTTCCACTGCGCTGAACTGGTAATGACCGGCTCCACGTAGCTTGTGCCTTTTGAGAAACTAACCTGCCCGCCATAAAATGAATGATGGATGCTGGAGCCGAAGTAGGGATAGTAATAGGGGATGGTGTCGTCTTCGATGCCCATCGCCAAACGTCGCCGCGCCGTCTTCTTGCCGTTTTCGACTTTTAGCCGCACGTAGTCATCGAAGCCGTTTTGCCAATCAACGTCGTTAAAGTGTATCTCCGGCTCCAACTCTTCCTTGCAATCGATCGGAACAATTACTTTAATCAGATAGTCGCGTTTACCCGCGAAGAACTCCTGGTGTCGGATAACCGCCTGTTGGATCGCCGGATGAAATTCAGATAGCTCCGCCATGACACATAACTCCTTGATTGCGGCGCTGCAACCAGATTAGCGCCGGGGATGAGAAGTGTCAATAAATCAGTCGTTGTGGGGTGTATGTCATTTGTAGGGGCGAAGCATCTGCACAACGACTCCGCACTCTGCATCAGATACAAACGCAGATGCTTCGCCCCTACGGTGTCACGACGATTCCCCCACATTTGACACGCGCCCATCGTTGTAACAGTCGTTATCGTTAGTGGATGCCACCCCTGGAAGGAAAAGCGCCCTTGTTATGCTAACGCGTACTTATGGTCGCTGTAGGTTTGGAGGCGTTGAATGCCTGAGATCAACCATGATGATTTGAACAAGCTCATGGAGAAATTGCATCTGGAGCGCGGGACGGATTTTCGTGGCTACAAACCCACGAGCCTTGCGCGGCGAGTCCAAAGACGGCTTGGCGCTCTAAAGTGTTCGGATATCAACACTTACATGGAATATCTCGACCAACAGCCCGACGAGTACACCAAGCTAATAGATTCCATACTGATAAATGTCACCCAGTTCTTCCGGGATCAAGAGGCCTGGCAGATCATAGAAGACGAAGTTATCCCACGGATAGTGCCAGAAAAGCGGCCGGGGGATCAGATACGCATGTGGAGCGCCGGCTGCGCCACCGGTGAAGAAGCCTACTCCCTGGCTATAATCCTCTCAGAAGCGCTGGGGCCGAGCCTTGAAGATTATGGTGTCAGAATCTACGCAACAAACATCGATGAGGGCGCTCTTGCAATCGCCCGCCTTGGGGATTACTCGGATGATTCAGCAAAATCGGTTCCGCCGGAGCTGCTTCAGAAGTATTTTACGAAAAATTGCCGTTGGTCGCTGAACAGGGACATCAAGAAAATGGTGATCTTCGGACAGCATAACCTGGTAATGGACGCGCCGATTTCTCATTTGGACCTTATTGTGTGCCGCAACGTGCTGATCTATATGTCCGTGGACTTGCAGAACCTGGTATTATCAAAACTCCACTATGGACTAAATCCACGAGGATTTCTATTCCTCGGTAAAGCGGAGTCCATTCTGACCGCTTCGCGTATAATTAGCCCCTTCAATGATAGATGGCGGATATTCAGAAAAGAGTAGAGGGCGGTACAGCGTAGTATTCATGAACAATTTGTATGCTGCGGGAATGGCCTTAAAGCAGAGACTTACAGATTTAGTCCACCACAATTCCCGCAGCTTGTAGGCGGTATTGCTGCGGGAACTACCTTATGCCTAATCCAAAGCATAATCTAAACACACCGTTCCCGCAGCATAGTTAACAATCAAAGCTAACTGGTTTTTCGGATTCTGACGCGGAAATGCTTGCTTTCGCTCTTGACCGATAGGACTTCCTCCCCCTGCTCGGCGAAGCTCGCGGGGACGTTTCGCACCGGCTCGCCATCATCCAAAAGAATGTCCAGAATTTCCCCAGTCTCGATCTGTTCCAGTTGAAGCTTCGCGCGGACGAAGTTCATCGGGCACGCCACCCCGCGCAGGTCCAGCTCATTTACGGAGCCATTGTTGTCTGAGTTTCCCGTTTCGTCAGCGCCATTTTCTATCTTCTCAACACGGAAGTTCAGATTGGAGTCAAGTGATTGGGAAAGCAGCTCTACCCGCTCAACAAGCGCGTGAATCTGCCCGCGCAGACTCTGAAGCGTATCCAGATCACCGAGTTTGAAATCCACTGCGGCGTTTAGAATCCAGTGCGCCTCATGAGAAATCCAGCCGGGATCGATGAAATGCTCGGTAAACGCGGCGAATACCTCGCGATCTTTCTTAGGCTCAAGGCCCCGGGTGACAAGAAGCGCCCGCGCCGCCGAGACAACCGCTTCATATAAATCGTTTGACCCCAGAGCGCGCTTCGCCGCGTCTATGTCGAGGGCGATCACGTCCATCACGCCCGCGCCGCACTCACCCGGTCCAACGCCCGCCAGCGAGAAGTCTTCGTCTTTTCCGAAATCGCGATAGAACTCCGGCGCCTCATCATAAGACGGGGCCTTCTCATATTTCTCGCCAAGTTTGCGGAGGTAATCCGCGCCCCAGCGCTCGATAAGATCGTCCGGCGTCTCGTTTTGGCGCAACTCGTCTCTTGCCGCCAACAAGAACTCTTTCAGCATTGACGGCACAGCCTTTGCGGGAACCCTTGCGACAAGCTCCGCAAGTTTCGCTTCTCCTTCAGCAAGCCGTCCTCCCGCGACCACGGTATAAAAAGGCATTATTTTACCGTTTACGCGCTTGGCGGTACCGTAAAGACCTATCGGCGCAACCGGGTGCTGGCCGCAGGAGTTCGGGCAGCCGCTTATCCGAATCGGCGCGTCCAATGGCGAGTCAATATCCCGCAGTTCCGACTCCAAAGCGCCGGCCAATCCGCGAGAGAGGCACAGCCCTAGCTTGCAGGTGGACGCTCCCGCGCAGGCGACCGCCCTTATCGACTGAGCGGAGACTAAAGCCTCATCAATCTCCCGTAGCGCGTTGTATAAATCGTCCAGCGATGACTCCGGGATATTTCTGAGCTGCAAATCCTGATCCTGGGTCGTTCTTATTTCGCCGCCCGCGAACCGGTCAACTATCTCCGCAAGCGCGGAGAGTTTGGCAGACTCGATGTCGCCGAATTGCAATGGGATAGGTATGGTAAAAAGTCCGGCTTGTTTTTGAGGAATCGCGTTTTTCCCCCTCGCTGTTGTTTCGGGAAACCCTTTTCCCGAAATGTCTAAAACGCCTTCGATGGCTGCATTTGTATCGGGACAGGGGTGTCCCGATACAACGGAATCCCAAGGTCGGATTTCCGAATCGCCACCCCAAGACCAGAGTCGGATTGTTGTTTCGGGGAACCCTTTCCCCGAAACCTTCGCCGCCTCCAGTTCCTCACGATACAAGCGCCGGAACTCATCAGCGCCTACTCGCTCCAAGACGTAGCGCAGACGGGCCTTGTGGCGGTTGCTCCGGTCGCCGTATTTGTCGAACAGCTGCTTCACGGCCTCGGCCACCATGAAGATCGACTCCGCCGGGATGAACTCTTCTATAAGAACCGAAAGCGCCGAATGCGCGCCCATCCCACCACCCGCGTAAACGGAAAAGCCTTTTATCCCATCCCTTTCGTGCGCGAAAAAACCGAGGTCGGCCACCGAACATAGAGCGCAGTCTTTTCCGCAGCCGGAAAAGGCGGCCTTGAACTTTCGCGGCAGGTTGAAATTCGCCCTGTCTGTGGTCAGGTATTCAGTCAAAGCGATGGCGTATGGCGTGACATCGAAAACTTCGTCTACGCAGACTCCGGCAAGGCGGCAGGCGGAGACGTTGCGAACGGTATTCCCGCCTCCACCTCTGGGAGACAGGCCAACTTCCAGCAGGCTATCAAGTATCGCGGGAGTGTCTGAAATAAGAACGCGATGGATTTGCAAATCTTGTCTCGTCGTGACGTGGACGATCCCATTCCCGAATTTTTCCGCAAGCTCAGCGATGCGTTTAATCTGATGAGACAAAAACACGCCCGCCGCGCCGCGCACCCGCACCATAAAGGTATCATTTTCCCGCTGCTCATAGATTCCCATCGGCACGCGAATGGCGCGAAACGCGACCGGGGACGTGTCGCCTCTGAGGCGCTTTTCAACCTCGAACCTGAAGGCTTTCGTGTCCTCGATAACGCTTTCGGGTATGCGATAAGTTCCACCAGTCATTCTTGTGACTCCTGTATTACCAATTTCTCCTCTACAGGGAGGCCATCTTCAACCTTATAACCCTTGACGTCCGGGTTCTCCGGGTCCGCAAGCGAGACGACCACATAGCAAATCCCCGGCGCGAAAGCCAGACGAAGGTCCTCTTCCGACATACGGGCGGGAGTGGCGGGATGGCTGTGATACACTGCCACCACATCCAAGCCATGCCGTCGCATATCCTTAGCCGCCGCAAACTGCTCCTTAGGGTCCAGGCTGAAGTGCTCCGGACTCGCATCTAAATTAGTAAGCCGGTAAGCCTTCGTTGCGGTCGAATTGGTTCCCGCCAATAACCCGCAGGCCTCGATGGGCGCTTGTTTTCTGGCATGGCCCACTATGTACGCCAATATGTCGGAAGGTATGACAATCAAACCGGCGCTCCTTTGAGGTCACAAGCCGCCTGCTCCTCATCTTTCAACTCCGTTATTGACGGGTTTTCGCCGCAGAGAGGGCACCGCGGATTGCGCTTCACTTTTACCTCACGGAAGCTCATCTTAAGCGCGTCGAATACCAGAATCCGGTCGGTAAGCAAATCCCCCACTCCGAGCAGGAACTTGAGCGCTTCGGTCGCCTGGAGGCAGCCGATAACACCCGCCATTGCGCCCAACACTCCGGCCTGTGAGCAGGAAGGGACAGCCCCAGGGGGCGGCGGCCCGCCGAAAACGCACCGGTAGCACGCGGATTGCCCAGGGACCGTGGTGAAGAGTTGGCCGTCAAATCGCAAAATGCCTGCATGTGAAAACGGTATACCCGCGAAATAGCAGGCGTCGTTGATCAAAAACTTGGCCGGGAAATTGTCGGTGCCGTCTAATACGAAGTCATATTGCCTGACGATGTCCATTATATTGCCGGCGGTGGCGCGTTCATGATAGGTTTCGACTTGCACTGCCGGGTTAATGGCCGTCAGCTTTTCCGCCGCCGAATCGACTTTTGGCGAGCCGAGGTCGTCCGTGAAATGGACTATCTGGCGCTGCAAGTTGCTGAGATCGACATTATCGCCGTCGATCAGGCCGATGGTCCCCACACCTGCCGCTGCGAGATACATGGAAGCCGGCGCTCCAAGTCCACCCGCGCCTACGATGAGAACCCTTGACGCCAGGAGCTTCTCCTGCCCTTTTCCGCCGACTTGCTGAAGTAGTATCTGCCGGCTGTATCTTTCTATATCTTCAATCCCTAGACTCACAGCGCGCCCCCGCCCATAAAGTATAGGAACTCCATAGAGTCACCGTCCGAGACTACGGTTGTCGAGAAGTCCTGGCGGTCGAGAATCTCGCCGTTTAGCTCCACCGACACGTACTCGGGAGTCTTAACCTCCAATTCCGTCAGGAGATCCATCACCGTCGCGTTGTCGGTCGCGTCAACCATCTTGCCGTTTACTGAGATTTGCATGTCCTTGCTCCTGTTATCTATAAACTCTGAAGCGCCGAGTCGAAGTCGGCGATTATATCCTTCACGCTCTCTATCCCGACAGAAACCCGGATCAGGTCGTCCGGCGCGCCCATGCGCTCTCTCTCCTCAGGCGCGAATTCGCTGAATATAGTGGAAGCCGGGTGGATGATCAGCGTCTTGGAATCGCCAAGGTTCGCCAGATTTTGTGCAAGCTCCGTCGCGTCTATAAACTTCATAGCGGCATCTTTGGAACCCAATCGGAAGGTCAGCATCGCCCCGTACCGCCCGCCGAACAGCTTATTCGCTGTTTCGTGATAAGCATTTGACGCAAGGCCGGGATACTCGACGCCCTTCACGTTCGGATGCGCCGCCAGCCACTCGGCCAACGCCTGCGCGTTTTGGCAATGCCGCTCCATCCTCATCGTAAGCCCTTCTATACCTGTAAGGTGCATAAACGAGTTGAACGGGCTTGGACAGCAGCCCAGATCGCGATAGATCAGCATGCGCAGGTGCGCCAGAAATGCCAGCTTACCGGCTTTTGCCGCAAGCTCGCGGATGTCGGCGAAAGCGCCATTTGCCCAGTCGTAATTACCGGTGTCTATTATAGCTCCGCCGATGGAGTTGCCGTGGCCGTTTATGAACTTCGAGAGTGAATGTATAACGATGTCCGCGCCAAACTCTTTCGGCCTGATGAGAACGGGCGTCGTCAATGTGCTGTCAACCACAAGAGGCAGGCAGGCGGCATGAGCGATATCCGCTGCGGCGGGAATGTCCGGCACGTCCATTTTAGGATTGCCGATGGTCTCTACAAAAATAAATTTGGTATTTGTTTTGAGAGCGCCGCGGAAGCCGTCGGTGTCTTCGGCGTCGACAAAGCTCGTCTCAACGCCAAATCTCCCAAGCGTCTTGACAAAGAACGAGATCGTGCCGCCGAACAGTCCCCTTGATGCAACGATATGGTCTCCGGCGCGAGTCAACCCCATCGCCACGGACGCAATTGCGGCCATTCCCGACGCGGTCGTCAGGCAGCCAACTCCTTCCTCCAACTCGGTGAGACGGCGTTCGAGCGCGGAGGAGGTCGGGTTTGCCAGCCTTGAGTATATATAGCCAGGCGCGTAACCTCTGAAAACATCGGAAATCTCATCGGCTTTGGCGTACGCGTAGGCCGTTGTCTGGTGAATCGGCTCCGCCGTCGAACCCGTCTGAGGGTCCGGCTTATAACCTCCATGCAAGACCATGGTTTCTATGTCCATAATGGCTCCTATGTCAGGGTTTAGAAGTTAGAAGTTAGGAGTTAGAAGTTAGAATCCCAAAGCTCCCTCGACTCCCTTCTCATATCTGATAACTCTCAGGAAAATCCAATTGGGGAATAATCCCGCCGCCGGCCACATCCAGACCGTCTACAACAACAAAGCGGCCTGTTTCGACCACTTCGCCCACTGAGTCGAAAGCCACGGGTTTCTTCATATCGAAGACAACCGTGGCAACCTCGTTCTTGGTTACTTCCCTTGCGCCCTCGCCTACTTTCTCAAGGGTAGCCGTGTTGATCACTCCGCCTACCGCGCTGACCGTGCATTCCACCTCCTGAGTGGTCAGCTTCATGACGTACTTGCGCCCCACGGCCAGGCTTCTGTCGCCGAGCCAGAACAAGTTCGTGTGAAGGACGCTGGTCTTTCTCGGCGGATTCTGAAGGTGTGAGGCTATCTCGCCCCGTTCGACGAATATCTGCTCCTCAAGAGTTATTCCTATGGACTCGCCGGCAAATGCAACACCATTTTGATTACTCTTCCAACGCTCTATCGTCTTGACCACTCCCGTCTGGCCCGACGGGGAGAAGATGATAGTATCTTTCTCATTGATGGTCCCGGATTCGACGCGCCCGGCAATAATTCGCCTGTGGTCGAATTTGTAAACGTCCTGAACGGGCAATCGGAGTGGACTACTGTCCTTTGATGGGCGAGCCTCGAGTAGGTCGAGTGACTCGAGTACAGTCGGCCCATCATACCAGGGGGTCCGCTCCGAAAGTTTGATTACGTTGTCGCCTTCACGAGCCGAGATAGGGATGAAGCATAGCGGCTCCACACCTAGCTCGCGCAAGAATGAAAGATACTCCGAGCGCACTTGCTCGAACACGTCATAAGAATAGTCCACCAAATCCAGCTTGTTGATAACGACCGTCACCTGGCGAATTCCAAGTAAATGGAGCATATAGCCGTGCCTTCGGGACTGCTCCTGGACGCCTTCTTCAGCGTCTATCAGCAAGATAGCGGCTTCAGCGGAAGCGGCGCCGGTTATCATATTTTTCAGGAATTCCTTATGGCCGGGCGCGTCTATAATCACATAGTCTCGCCTGTCCGTCTGGAAGCGAATCTGGGCCGTGTCTATAGTTATCCCCTGGTCGCGCTCCTCTTCCAGCGCATCTAATAGAAAGGCGAACTCGAAGTCCTTACCGCTCTCCTCGCACACGCGGGCGATAGCATCATACTTACCATCCGGCAGGCTCCCGGTGTCGTGCAGAAGCCGACCGATGAGCGTAGACTTCCCGTGGTCCACGTGGCCGACTATCACTATGTTAAGATTTGGTCTTGTGACATCTTTTTCTACCAACGCCAATGCCTTACACCTCCTGAAAACTGTATATAACTCTCTTCGCCTTCGTCATTTCGAGCGGAGTCGAGAAATCTTCTTTTCTAAAAAGCTGTCAGCTGTCAGCTGACATCTGACGGCTACTTGTCCGGTGTTTCGGCATTTCAAATGCCGAAAACGAAGAATCTACATATACCCCTTCGCCCGCAGCTTCTGCATAGCGTAGGTGTCCTCTTGGTCCTGCGCCCGCACGGACCGCTCACTGACCGTCGTGTGGAGCAATTCCTCGATTATCTCATCCACCGTCACGGCGTTCGACTTAACCCTGCCGGTGCAAGGCCAACAGCCGAGCGATCTATAACGCTCTCCGTTTCTTGCGAAATAAAGGCCGACAATCGGTATGTTTTCGCGCTTGATATACCGCCAGACATCGATCTCCGTCCAGTGCAGAAGCGGATGTATGCGGATGTGCGTGTTCTCATCGAAATCCGTCTTGAACTGGTCCCAAAGCTCCGGCGGCTGGTCTTTATAATTCCACTCGAAGTTCTTATCTCGCGGCGAGAAGTAACGCTCTTTTGCCCGCGTGCCTTCCTCGTCGCGCCGGATGCCAAGTATGAGACCCGTAAAGCCTTGCTCCGCCATAAGCTGCTGTAGGGCTTCCGTTTTCAGCGAGTTGCAGCAGACGATCCGTCCCTTGTCCGGCCCCATCCCTTCCGCAAGAGCCTCTGTATTCTGCCCTACTATAAGGCGCAGGTTCCACTCCTGGGCGACCTTGTCCCGGAACGCGATCATTTCGGGAATCTTCATACTCGTATCAATATGAACGAGAGGAATCGGGCAGTGGCCTAAGAACGCTTTGCGGGCAAGCCACAGGAGCACGGTCGAATCCTTCCCGATGCTCCAGAGCATAGCTAACTTCTTGAACTTCTTATAAGCCTCTCTCAATATGTAGATACTTTGGCTTTCCAGCGCGTCTAAATGATCCATTGTTCCTCCAGTTGAGAAAAGCTATCAGCTGACATCTGTCAGCTGATAGCTGATAGCTTCTTTATCAGCGTTTATCTGCGTTCTTCTCCGAATCCACCTTGATATGTAGCCCGCATTCTTTATGTTCCGGCGATTCCCACCACCAGCGTCCGGCGCGCAAGTCCTCGCCGGGTTTGACGGCTCGGGTGCATGGAGCGCAGCCGATTGACGGAAAACCCTGATCGTGCAGCTTGTTATATGGTATCCGGCGGCTTCGGATATAAGCCCACACATCTTCTTCCGTCCAATCCATAAGCGGGTTGATCTTTAGTATCCCGCCGTGTGATTCGTCCAACTCCACTTTGGCAAGCTCGCCGCGTGTAGTGGACTGCTCGCGTCTCAGACCGGTAATCCAGGCGTCCAATCCGCTTAAAGCTCTGTCCAGCGGCTCCACCTTGCGTATATGGCAGCACTCCCTGCGATTTTCAATAGAATTATAGAAGCTGTTCGGGCCTTTTTCCTGCATGAGATTCTCAACAGCGTTGGTTTGCGGGAAGTAAACCTCAAACGACAAACCGTATCTATCTCTGATTCGCTCCACCACGTCATAAGTCTCCTGGTGAAGCCGGCCGGTGTCCAGAAAGAAAACACGGGGAGAGTCGGTTGCTTCGCACAACATGTCAATCAGCGCGACATCCTCGGCTCCGAAGCTTGAAGCCAGCGCAATTTTGCTCCCGAACTCTTTCACAGCCCAGACGACAACCTCTTGCGCCGTTGCATTGGAAAGCTCCTCGTTTATCCTAAAAATATCCGTCATCTATGGAGCCTCCAATTCCGCGACGAGCTGCGCCGCTGCCTTCACCCGCTGAGCTATCCAAATAAATGTGCGCTTTAGAAGATTAACCATATGCTAACCCCCCAGTTCATCAGCCGCCGGCTTGATGGCCGCCAGGCTTCTCACGAATCGAAAGATTATGGTGGCTGTCACAGCCGCTCCAAGCCCAAAGAGCACAATTGCCGCCGCGGTATTCAAATGCGCCTGCTTCAACGTCACTGCTACCGCCGTCCCGAGGATCGTGACGGCAAATAGCCTTCTGATCCCCGAAGATTCCACGTATTGCATAGCGACAGCCCCTATGTGGCTGCCGAAAGCTGCCCCACAAAGCATGACCAACGCAGCAGCCAGATCGACATGACCGGCCCGGCCATAGAGATAACTCCCATAAGCGCCGGAGAAAACGACCTCAACCAGGTCCGTTCCAACCGCCATTTTCGTCGGCATCCCAAGCACGTATATAAGCGCAGGCATACGTATAAACCCGCCGCCGACTCCGAGAAAGCCGGCAAGGAAACCTGTGAGTATCCCAATTCCGACCACTATCCAGAGACTAACAGCGGCAATCCCGGAGCGCGGCAGCGAGACTATCGGCGGAATGCGAATTCTTGCGAGTCCGGCCGGCGTTCCTTCGGCGCGCTTGCCTGCCTTCCGCCTGGTCTCCCTCAATATAAAGAATCCAAGAGTAAAGAGAAGCACAATATATACGAAACGAACCCAGATGTCCGTCTTCCCGACTCTTTCAAGCGCCATAATGGCCTCATTTCCCAACCTGACGCCTGGGATAGCGCCAAGCGCAAGAAGCCCCGCGGCCCGGAAGTCGATGTTTCCGGCGCGGCGATGTCTGGCTGTGGCCACAACCGATTTTCCAGCCATATGCGCCAGGTCAGTGCCGATAGCGTAGATCATCGGAAACCCAAGCACGTTCAGGGCGGGGGTCACTATGAATGCTCCACCGACTCCAAAAAACCCGCCGCAAACGCCGACGCTGAACCCGATCAGGGACAGCACAAAGGCGGCGATTAGTGGGTTGTCGGAGACGAAATCCATAGTTAGCGATTCCCCCCGCGATCACGGACGCCTACCAGCCGGAGAAGCCGGTCCGCAACGGCTCCCAGCACAAACCCCGCTGTAAGCATAACGCCAACGACAAGCCATCCGTTTAAGCTCGGGTCCAGATTGGTTAGCATATTTTCCTCCTATTGCCTAATTCATGAATATCTGTAGGAAACCCTCGCCGTAGCATTCCCGCTCACTTCAAATCACCAGCCTCCGATTTTCCGGTCAGCCGATGTATTTTATATAGTTGAGTAAGTTGATTGTATTACTATACATTATTCCACCAACCTGCCTGCTAGTCAATAACATTCAAGGGAAATATTTGCGACGGCGCTGTAACCGTGCTTTGATGGATGCTCCTGTTCCCGACGCCTATTCCGTCGATTCACTCTCAAAAACAAGAGAGCTCAGATACCTCTCGCCGGTATCCGGCAGGATGACAACAATCAGCTTGCCTTTGTTCTCCAGGCGCTTGGCGACTTCGACCGCCGCCTGCACCGCCGCGCCGCTGGAAATACCGGCCAGGATCGCTTCTTCTTTTGCCAGACGCCGTGTCATCTTGAACGCGTCGTCGTTAGTTACCTGGAAAACCTCGTCAATGACGCCGCGGTCAAGCACATCCGGGATGAATCCCGCGCCAATCCCCTGAATCCTATGGGGACCGGGATTTCCGCCCGAAAGGATGGGCGAATCCGCCGGCTCGACCGCCACGATCTTCAACTCCGGCTTCAACGGTTTCAAAGCCTGGCCTACACCCGTGATAGTGCCGCCAGTGCCGACTCCCACTACCAGAATGTCGATCTTGCCGTCGGTGTCCTCCCAAATCTCGACAGCCGTGGTTTCCCTGTGAGCTTTTGGATTAGCAAGGTTCTTGAACTGCTGAGGGATGAACGATTTCGGATAACCCTCCGCAAGCTCCTCGGCTTTGGCTATTGCGCCTTTCATCCCCTGCGGCCCCGGTGTGAGCACAAGCTCGGCCCCAAGCGCCCGCAGCAAATTCCTGCGCTCTATGCTCATAGTCTCAGGCATTGTCAGGATCAGCCTGTAACCCTTTGCCGTTGCGGCTCCCGCAAGAGCGATTCCCGTGTTCCCGCTCGTCGGCTCGATAATAACAGTGTCATTGTCTATCAGACCGAGCTTCTCGGCTTCGGCGATCATATAAACGCCAATACGATCCTTTACGCTGCCCCAGGGATTGTTTTTCTCCAGCTTAGCGACCACGTCCGCGACCGCCCCGTTAACCACCTTGTGCAGCTTCACCAACGGAGTGTTTCCGATAAGTTCCGACATCGAATCCGCTATCTTTGGCCAAGTCCGCCTCACAAGCGGCCCCGATGAACCGAGGGCAGGCCCACCTGTTTTCTCAGCAACTTTCATCTCTCGCTCCTGTTACTAGATTAAGTTGATTGACTTACTCAACATTATATCCATATTTAGCGTTTTGTCAACCACTTTTTTAGTTGTTGGTTGATGGTTTTGTTTCGCACGCGATGACATATCACGCGGGATCAAAAGCTGTCAGCTGACAGCTTTTTCGTCTGCGTTTATCTGCGCTTATCAGCGTTTATCTGCGTTCTACTTTGAACCCAGCGACTGCGCCCGGAAGGAATACGCGGCGCTTTTGCCTAAGCGTATTCCGCGACACAATCAATCCGAGGTGGTTAAATGAGACTTCAAAACGAGGCGCAGGCGCCGCTTGTATTTAATAGAATCCTGGCTGAAGCGAAGGGATTTGGTTTGGAGATATTCGATCAGGACTTCCAGCGGCCATGGGGAGGCTTCCTGAGATTCACCGAAGACTCTCTCGATAAATTCTTCGAGGCCTACTGGCAGGGAGTGGCTACAGGTAATGAAAAGGGCCGGCGCGATCCCAAAGTTTTGATCGTAGCCCCGGCGCAGCGATTATCGCTCCAATTACATCATCGCCGTTCGGAGCTTTGGCGCTGCCTCGATGGCCCCGTTCTCGTCGTCCACGGCTCCGACCGAGATAATCTTGTTTCCGACATTTTTATGCCCGGCGACGTTATACATATTCCTTGCGGTCACATGCACCGGTTGGCAAGTTCCCTGGCGTCCTGGGGTAGAGTGGCGGAGATTTGGGAGCACACCGACCCTGATAACCTATCGGATGAAAGCGACATAGTGCGAGTTCAGGACGATTACGTCCGTTAGAAAGGTAAGTCAATGCGACAAATATTTTTCAGTCTTCTCTTGGCCGCGCTGATTGCGGCTCCGGTCCTGGCGATGCCTGTGACAAAAGGCGATTTGCTTGAGCTAATCGACCCCACGCAGGCTGCGATTCTCTCTGACAGCGTCTGCGAGCAGGTCTCCAGCTACGACAGGACCGGCGGAAATGACGATGGTTTCTCCGGCGCTTTCTCATATGTCCGCAAGGAAGGCGAGAACTTCGTAATTTTCGACTCCCAGGGACCGGGCTGCGTCTACCGAATCTGGTCGGCAAATCCCCTGAACGGCTGGGTGAAGTTCTACTTTGACGGCGAAGAAACGCCCAGGTTCGAGGTCAAGCAGTTCCAACACCTGTTCCAGGGTGTCGATTATCCATTTGTCGCGCCAATATCGCAAAACTTCATCGGCGGCTGGTGCAGCTACGTTCCTATGCCGTTCAAGAAGTCGTTGAAGATCGTCGCCAAAGGGCCGGTGAGGTTCT
The DNA here is from genome assembly GCA_030650495.1 of Armatimonadota bacterium. Taxonomy (GTDB): domain Bacteria; phylum Armatimonadota; class UBA5829; order UBA5829; family JAUSEB01; genus JAUSEB01. The sequence continues at coordinate 14,076 of JAUSEB010000041.1, forward strand.
ATCAGATAAACTGGCGCAAATTCCCAGATGCCGACGGTGTGGAAACCTTTAACCCAAACTATTCACCCGAAGACCGCATTAAATTAGCGCGGGTCAAACGAGTCTGGAACAACCCCGGCCAACCGCCTATGCCGTTTTCCGCGTCCACTAGGAAAATCGAGAAGTCGCTCACAATTGCGCCGAACTCCACCGCTGATTTGGCAAAACTCGACGGCGCCGGAATGGTCAGGGGAATCAGGCTGAAAGCGGTCTCAACAGACTCCAAGTTCCTCCGCAAAACGCTTTTTCTTATGAAAACCGATGGCAATCGGGATTACAACATCTACTCGCCGTTGGGCGACTTCTTCCTCGATCCGTTCGGCGATGGTAAAGTCCAATCGCTTCTACTCGGCAAATTGAACGACACCTACTACTCCTACTTCGTAATGCCTTATGCCAAGGGAGCATTGCTGCAAATCAAAAATGACTCGGCCAAACGGCTTCAACTAAGCTATGAACTGATCTATGAGCCTGTTACGAAATTGCCGGTTGGAATGGGCAGGTTCTTCGCTTGGTGGCATCGGCAGAATCCATGTGTACAGGGCGAGCTTTTCCCGATACTCAATGCGCAAGGCAAAGGGCAGTGGCTCGGCGTAAGCCACGCGATGAAGAGCTACGGGAAAGGCATCGGCTACCTTGAAGGCGACGAAATGCTCTGGATCGACGGCAGGGACAACACCCACTACAACGGCACCGGCACCGAGGACTATTTCAACGGCGGCTGGTATTTCCGAACCCCCGGCTGGGCGCCGTTATACGGCTGCGGAACTCTGGACGGTTCAGGAAGATGTCATGCGTACAGAATACATTTGACCGATTTCGCGCCTTTCCAGCAAACCGCCAAGATTGGCATAGAGCATGGAGCCTCCAACAAAGTCCAGGCGGACTACGCGGGCGTGACTTTCTGGTACGCCGCCCCTGAAACTAAGCACGGCTTCAAACCGGCTTCAGTTGACGAACGCATGGATAACCCCGCGCCGGTAAAGGGCGTAATCGAAGCGGAGAATATATTGGACGCCGCCACCCGCGCAAAAATCATCACCGATACACAAGAGGATTTCTACCTGAGCGCCGGTAAAGCCGTGGTAGCGCAGCCGAAAAAAGATGTTGCGCTCACCCTGGACGCTCCTGATACTGCTATCTACAAACTGGAAATCGGCTTTGCGCAGGGTCCAAACCGTGGAATCGCCAGTGTATTGATAGACGGAGAACCAATGGCGGAAGCCGTTGACACTTACAACGAAGCTGTGAAGGTTCGGGAGCAAACCCGGATTGGCGCAACTAAGGAATTGGCGAAAGGCAAGCACACTTTGACGATCGAGTCCTCCGGGAAAAACGCAAAATCGACCGGATCGAGCGTACTTATAGACTATATAATATGGCTCCCTGAAACCGCCTTTGAAGGTGAAATGCTTGAAGCAACAAGCGCCGACGGCAAGTTTCCGGTGGTTATCGAGCGCGGAGAAGCGTTCAGCGGTGGAGAATATCTCTGTTTCAAGGCGGAAGAGTCCGGCGCGTCATTCAGCTTGCACATTCCTGTAAGGAAAGCCGGTAAGTATGCTGTTTTCACTCAGCTCGTCAGGGGCAGGCGCTACGGGTTGGTTCAGCTAACAGTTGACGGCAAACCGGTGGGCGAGCCTATCGACGGTCAAAGCAACAGCGCGATTCGCGCCGAACAAGCTCGATTCGGCGAATTAGAGCTAACAGCCGGTGACCACCTTTTCACTTTCGAGACTAAGAAGAAGGAAGACAAAAACACCAACTACTACATAGGCATAGACACACTTTCGCTCAAGCGGCTGGATTAGGTGATAGGTGTTGGGAGTTGGGTGATGGGTATGCCGGAACACGGGAGCGGTGGCTTCGGCTTCAAAGAACAAGCCGAAGCATGGGACTCCCTATACCTTTGTTGCTTCGGTAGCCTGCTGCCGAAGCCGGGACCGAAGATCCCGCAACTGGGAGAGGGTGACAAGACTACAAAGCCACTCCACATCAAGCTATATGACAAGAAGCCAAGCCGCGTTTCTCTAAATACTGCTGGTGATAATCCTCGGCAAGATAGTATTCCGACGCCGGTGTGATTTCGGTCACTATCGGCCTCTTATACTTGCCGCTCGCTTCCAATTTCTCTTTCGACGCAATTACCGCCGCCTGCTGTTCGGGAGTGTGGTAGAAAATCGCCGAGCGATATTGCGATCCCACATCCGGCCCCTGGCGGTTAAGCGTGGTAGGATCATGTATCTCCCAAAACGTGTTCAGCAGTTCCTCGTACGTAACCTGGGATGGATCGTATTCCACCTGAACGACCTCGGCGTGCCCGGTCGTGTGCGAGCAAACGTCTTTATAGGTTGGATTCTTCAAAGTCCCTCCCATAAACCCAACTGACGTTGACAATACGCCTTTTAGCTCTCGAAATGCCGCCTCAACACCCCAAAAACAACCGGCTCCAAAAGTGGCTTTCTCCATCTTAATTCCTCCATTAATTAATACCCACAGAGCGGCTGTTTCCCTCATGAGGTTGAGAGTTTAGAGTTGAGAGAATAGACCTCGCCCCTTCGGCTTCGCTCAGGGCAAGCTCTAACTCCCTCCCACGGGGAGGGGGATTTGGCTCCCTCTACCTTGACGGGAGAGGGCCGGGGTGAGGGTGATACTATCTCTCGACTCCCTCCACTCCTAAAATATTTATGTTATTGCCGAGCGATTATGTCCCCTTAGTTGGTTTTCATGCTATCCTTGTTGCGCCTATGGCTCGACCTGTTCCAGCCCTTCTAGCTGTTCCTTTTGCAGTTTGCGCTTTCGCCCCATAAACCTCGTTTTGCCGCGGCTGGGCTGAGGAGAGATACACCCACTTAGAGTCGTGAGCAGCCCTGACTCCTTTCTTACGGTTTTTCGTGTGGAAAGGCTCTACGAC
>JAUSEB010000160.1 GCA_030650495.1 Armatimonadota bacterium
CGTCACCGCACACGTAACCCACGTCAGGTTTCTAGGCAGTGAGCAGTGCCTGGAACTTGCGCTAGAACGGGGCGTGGCAATTACGGATGAGCTACTTGAACAGTGGTACGACAACGACTCACCCCTGCGCGTCACGATAACCGGGCCGAAGGAGAAGGCGACATGAGGGACGGTGGATTGTTACGACACCCATCAGCCGAGCAGATGCAACGAGAGATAGCCACCAAGCAGGCGATAGCGACCCACGCAACGACCGCGTTAGAGCATCTAAGACTCCTCGTCGTGGCATTGATAGATTGCGGTGGGGGGAATAATCTCATTGACGACGCTTGCCATAAGGTATTCCTATTCTGCCAGGCGCGCGGCCTACTCGACCCAGCGCCCAAGCCGGATTCTCGGCGCACATGAAACGAAAGGAAGATAATCCAATGGCGTCTACAGAAGTGGCCATCCTGAAATCAATCGGCATCACAAGAGCTAAGCCTAGCGACGCTGAACCTGAGCCGGAGCCAATGGCAAAGCTGACATTCGTCGTCGAGCTATCGGCGGAGGACGCCGCTGAGTACATCGGGCAAGTGGGGCAGCCGTTAGACGTGCGGGCAATGCAATCGCCATTGCCACTACAAGTAGCCAGATAGTATCAGCCGCCAGCCGCTTCGCGCCAGTCCTGGTCGTGCGGGACGTCGGCGGAGAGTAAAGCGGTGCAAAGTCTGCGAACAGAAGACTCCGCCGGGGGCGCAGGCAGGCGGATTCGAACTAGTAAGCATTATTTACCAGTTCAAACGACAAGGAGAGACTATGTACAACTTAACAGCGGAGTCGCGCCGTTACGAACAATTCCTTGCCTCAAAACCTACCCTCACCAATGACATTGCAAAAGATATTGATGTTATGGCTATCAATCCCATGTTATTCCCTTTTCAGCGCGACGTGACTCTATGGGCGCTCCGCAAGGGAAAGGCGGCCATATTCCTTGACACCGGCTTGGGGAAAACATTTATCCAACTGGAATGGGCGAGGTTGCTCGACTGCCGGAGCTTGATTATTGCGCCCTTATCGGTCGCTCGCCAGACTGCCCGAGAAGCACGGAAACTTGACCTCGAGGTACATTACACGCGATCCGGCGGCGACTTAGTCAACGGCATCAATATTACGAATTACGAAATGGCCGATCAGTTCGACCCGGCGTTATTCGATGCGGTTGTGCTTGACGAGTCGAGTATTCTCAAATCGCTAACCGGCAAGACAAGAACGCGGTTGACCACCATGTTTGCTCAAACTCCGTATCGTCTCTGCTGTACGGCGACACCAGCTCCGAATGATTACACCGAAATCGGCAATCATAGCGAGTTTTTAGGCATATCTACTACCGCTGAAATGCTCGGCACATTTTTCGTCAACGCCAATAAACAACGGGCGATCGTTGTGGATGGCAAGGTCTATGAATACAAAGGATCGAACAAAGGCGGCCAGGAATGGCGGCTTAAGAAGCATGCCGAACAGCGATTCTTTGAATGGTTGTCCACCTGGGCTATGACGCTTAAAACGCCCTCCGATCTTGGGTACGACGATGACGGATTTATTCTACCGGGATTAACCGTCCGACCGACATTCGTACCAATTACGCACAAATCCAACGGCACCTTGTTTCATACGGGCTTGCAGGGATTGGCACATAGGGCGCAAATCCGGCGGGATGGACTAGCCGGCCGCCTCGCTATGTTGCGGGGAATAGTTAATTCGGATGATCAATGGATTATATGGGTCGGACTCGATGCGGAAGGGGCAGCCGTGACAGGTGCTTTGCCAGGCGCAATCGAAGTCAAGGGAACTGATACGCCGGAATATAAAGCGCGTATTTTCGAAGAGTTCCAGGACGGGCAGCATCGGATACTTGTGACTAAAGGCAAAATCGGCGGATTTGGGATGAACTTCCAGAACGCCCATCGAATGATCTTTTTCGGGCTAAACGATTCTTGGGAAACATTTTACCAATGTATCCGCCGGCAATGGCGATATGGTCAAACTCAGCCGGTTGATGTTCATGTCATCTTATCGGAAATCGAGGACGCTATCTACCGTAATGTGATGCGGAAGGAGGCGTTAGCTAAACGATTAGGAAGGGGATTAATAGCAGCCATGAAACAACACGAACTCACGCAACTAGGACGGACTGAAAGGCTAATTGAACCATACGAGCCGGTTCAAGAATCAGGCGGTAATTGGACATTGAGGCTTGGCGATTCCTGTGAACGATTGGCGGAGATACCATCCGATTCGGTTGATCTCTCGGTTTACTCACCGCCATTTGTTGATCTATTTACCTATTCGGCATCCGACCGTGATCTTGGAAACAGCCGCAATGCCAGCCAGTTCTATGAGCATTATGGATTTATCATTCGGGAGATGTATAGAGTTACAAAACCAGGACGGCTATCTTGCGTTCACGTCAGCGATATTCCTGCTATGGCTTCACGCGATGGCTATATTGGGATTAAAGACTTCCCAGGAGAGGTCATCCGCGCCCACGAACGCGAAGGATGGGTATTTGTCGGCAGGGCTTTTGTCCAAAAGAACCCGCAAGCTCAGGCTATCCGGGTCAAAAGCAAGGCTCTCCTATTCGTTCAGCTCCGGAAGGACTCAGCCGATTCCAGACCTGCTCTAATTGACCAAATCCTGTTATTCAAAAAGCCCGGCGATAACGCTGTACCAGTGACGCCTGTTGCCAACGGCGAAATGGATAACGAGACCTGGATTGAATGGGCGCATGGCATTTGGTTGGGAATAAGCGAATCGGACACCTTGCGTTACACCGAAGCGCGAGGTGCTGAGGATGAAAAGCATATCTGTCCCTTGCAACTGGGGACCATCGAACG
>JAUSEB010000063.1 GCA_030650495.1 Armatimonadota bacterium
AGGCCGACCTTTTCAAAGATATCGTCGTCAAGCGGCCTTCGCTGTTCAAGGTGTTGAGCAAGGCCGGCGATCCGAAGGAAGGCGACGTTAAAACTTATGCGACTGCCGGAGACGAGGTACACGCGAAGGCTTTGGAATATCAAAAAGAGCAAGGGGAAAAGGACTACAGGACTGCTACTGCGGCGGTGCTGACAGCCGACCCCGACCTGAACGAGCGCTATATGCGCCTGCAGAATTAGGAGGTAGTTATGGGCGAACTTTCAAACGTGGGATGGAAAGAGTCGTTCGTCGCGAGCGGAGACCTGAGCGGAGCGCAATTTCGATTTGTTCAGGCCAACGGGAACGACGTATATCTCGGCAATAGCGGGTACGCCGAAGGCGTCCTGCAGAACAAACCGCAAGACAACGAGCACGCAGCCGTGGTCGTCATGGGCGGAACGAAAATCATAGTGGCGAGTTCACTTGGCCCCAACATTTTTGTTGGATGCGGATCCGGTGGATTCGCTGTCATCGCAAGCAATCCCGCTCTCGGATTGTGCTATGGGCGTTTGATCCAAGGCGCAACGAGCGGCGGAACTGGCGTGATGTATTTTAGCCAAGTTGGCTGCGGATAAGGAGGCACAATCATGGACGGAACAGTAAACAGACAAGTCAAAAACTACGCAGGGGCGACCGGGCGAGACCTCCATATCGACGCGCCGCTCTCTAATCTCACCATTGGATATAGGCCCAAGGGTCTTATCGCACCGGATATTTACCCGCTCGTAAAGGTGGGGAATCAATCTGGTATCTATTATATCTGGGGGTCCAATGAGTTTCTTCGGATTCCCAACACTCAGCGAGCACCCGGGGCTCCGGCGAAAAGAGTCCAGTTCTCCGTTAGCTCCGGGACTTACTACGCGTCAAACCGCGCGTTGGCGAACGAGCTTCCGTACGAGGATATCTCGAATGCCGATGCCGCTTTGCAGCTAAGACAGTCTGCGGGAAACCGGATAGTGGATGGGCTGTCTCTTGATTGGGAGAATAAATTGGCTGTGACTTTGACGACTACCACCAACATGGGGTCGTCTACGTCACTGACAAATCGTTGGAACGACCACGTTAACGGATCGCCGGTGGAGGATTTCTTCGCGGGTAAGGAGTCTATCCGAACGCGGACGGGTTACGACCCGAACGAGATGGTTTTCTCCGGCCACGCATGGGCGCGATTCGCAAGGCATCCGGATGTAATCAAATATATCCGAGGTGCGGGAGATAACGTTGGTGGCGGGTCTGTTACTCAACAGCAAGTCGCAGCCGCTTTCGAGTTGGACAAGGTTCTTATCGGCAAGGGCATCAAAAATACTGAAGACGAAGGTGCGCCGGCGGTCTATACGGACATCTGGTCTACCGCGGCGGTTATGCTGTACGTGGCGAGCGCGCCCGCATTAATGGAGCCTTCCCACGGTTATACCTTTTGGTGGCAACCGGAAGGGTTCCCCGGAAGGTTCGCTACGGAGCGTCGGCGGGATGACAACATCAAGGCGGAGATCGTCGAGACTCACACCTTCCAGGATGAGCGAGTTACGGCAGCGGAGTTCGGCTATTTGATCGTAAACACTTAGGGGGGCGACCATGTATGTCTTCGGTAGAACGATAGAAACCACCAAGGGCGCTTTCAAGGCGGGCCAGCCACTTCCATCCGAGTGGACTGGAAAGGAAACTATCCGGCAGCTCGACGAACAATACGGACAGGGCACGGTC